>JAACEA010000492.1 GCA_009936695.1 Planctomycetia bacterium | reverse complement strand
TCGGTCGAGATCAAGCCCCTGCCCGCCGCGGCCCCGGGTGGGGCGAAGCCGACCGCGTCACCCGCGCCCCGCAAGGGCGATTGATCGATTTCAATCGGCGGTACGGGCCGTCTCGTCCCGCCCCCAGCCCGACGTCCCGGCCGCGGCCTGGCGTCTGGCGACCACGCGTTCGGCGATTCGAACGTATCCGTACACCAGCATCGCGGGCCATTCCCAGGGCCGGACGGCCATCCTCTTGAAGATGCCTCCGCCGCGGGCGATGTGATTCTTCATCAGTTCGGGAAAACGGCGTTCGAGTTCGTAGGTGCCACGGCGCACCCGGGCCCGCACCGTGACCATCGCAGCCAGTGTCCGGGGCGGAAGCACGACGGCTTCGGCTTCGGTGACCGTGAATCGCTCGGACGGCGCGAAATGCCCCTGGACGAATCCATCGTCGGCGATGATCTCGGGAAACGCCTCCCAACGGGACCGACCGGACTCGGCGACCACGAAGCACCCGCTTCCGTTGGGTGATCCGCTGCCGAAGTAAGGATTGAATCGCTGCGCCCGGTAGAACAACCGCATTCCGAAGGAGAGATCTGAAAGATCGAAGCGAGGACGTGGGGAGACGATCCTTCGTTCCTCGTCGACCGCGTCGAAGAGGCGGGGCAACGCACCGGGGCGGAGTTCGATGTCCGCGTCCAGGAACATCCGCGGGAATCCGGTCACCGCGGCTTCACCGAGATTCAGCGCGTTCGTCTTCCCCGGGGTCGGCGTGTCGATCACCTTCACGCGCGGGTCGACGCCGGCCGCGATCTCCGCCGTCCGATCGGAGGATGCGTTGACGACGACCACGATTTCGAGATCCGGGATCTCATCGCTCAGAACCCCTCGAAGAGTCCGTTCGATGCCTGCCTCTTCATTGTGGGCTGGAATGACGACGCTCGGCACGGTTTCGATCCTCCATTCGGGCGTTGTATACATCGGTCGGTTTCGGCCCGGAGATGCACCCCGAGCGCAGAAACGATGGCCGGTCGACGGGAGGTTGCGGATTCGAAGGCACTCCGAAAGGGCCGCCCCCCGCGGACGAGAGCGTCGTCGGCGGGGGGCGTGATCGGTCGAACCCGGGATCGTGATTCGGATCAGTTCTCGAAGAGATCGTGACTGTCCGAGCGGACCACCACGATGGCCTTGACCGCGGCCTTCGCCTTGGCGACGTCACCCTCGAGGGCCGCCTGCTCGACCTCGAGCGTCGCCAGCAGGGCCTTGATCATGTCGATCTGGAAGGCGGCCTGATAGGCCTTCTCGTCGCTCCCGAACTTCGCCTTCGCCGCATCGCTCATCGGGATCGATGCGGTGTGCTGCTTGGCGGTCATCAAGGACATCTGAAGCGTTCGGATCGCCTTGAGATCGGTTGCCAGGGTGACGTCGTCGAACTTGGCCCGTCGAATGCTCCGAAGCGCGCGACCCGAAGCCTCCATCGCGTCGTGAAAGGCCTCACGAGGATCGACGGGCTTCGTGGCGGAGGGCGCGTCCTGCGTGGCTCGGGTGATCTCGTCGCTGCGGCCCGTCGGCCGATTGCCCGTCGGGCGGTTGCCGGCTCTGCTCTCCACGAAGGCGATGATCTCGACCCGGGTGACGTAGCCATCACCATCGGCATCGGCCTGTGTGAAGAATCGTCCGCTGCCGTTACCGTTCGCGGCTTCCTCCGTCGAGATCCGTCCGTCCTGATCCGCGTCCGCGCGCATCATGCGATCGGCGATCATCTCGGGATTTCCGCCACGGCCTCCGCGGTTCGCACCGGGACGTTCTCCACGCGGGCTCTGGCCCGGGGCCTGCTGGCCGGCGGCGTCACCATTCCGGCCGGGTCGGTCGCCCTCGCCGTTCTGGGCCAGTGCAGGGCTTGAGAGCAGGAGGGTGAACAAGCCGATGGTGGCGAGGGTGCGGATGGGCATCGGGGACTCCAGAAACGGGTCGGGGATTGGGAAATGCAGAGCGTCGGATGATGGCAGCCGGTCTCGGCGGCGGTTGGGGTGTGAACGTGGAACTCGGTGGGATTCTTGCGTCGAATGCCGCAATCGGCGGTCAGTCCCGTGTGGGATCGTCGGCACGAATCACGTCGCGGCGGCCACGATCGCCTGGGCCTCGTCGAGGATCCGTTCCACGTGATCGGCTCCCTTGAGGCTCTCCGCGTAGATCTTCGAGATCGGCTCCGTACCGGAGGGGCGGGCCGCGAACCAGCCGTGCTCGGTGGCGACCTTCAGACCGCCGATCGCAGCGTCGTTTCCGGGCGCCCGGGTCAGGATCGCCGAGATCGGATCGCCGGCGAGTTCGGTTGCGGTGACCGCCGAGGCATCGAGCTTCTTCAAGGCGGATCGGGTCGCCGCATCGGCGGGAGCGGAGATCCGTCGATAGGTCGAATCGCCGAATCGTGCGACGATCTCCGCCTCGTGTTCCCCGGGATCACGTCCGGTGGTCGCGAGGATCTCGGCGGCCAGCAGGTCCATCACGATGCCATCCTTGTCGGTCGTCCACGGGCTTCCGTCGCGGGTGAGGAACGACGCGCCGGCGCTCTCCTCGCCGCCGAAGCAGATCGAACCGTCGAACAGGCCCGGGGCGAACCATTTGAAGCCCACCGGTACCTCGCACAGCCCCCGACCCGCGTCCGCGACCACCCGGTCGATCAGGATGCTCGAGACCAGCGTCTTGCCGATCCGGCTCGAGGGATTCCAGCCGGATCGCGTCGCAAGGAGGTGTCGGATCGAGACGGCGAGAAAACGGTTCGGGTTCATCAGCCCGTTGGAGCGGCACACGATCCCGTGCCGGTCGCTGTCGGGGTCGTTGCCGAAGGCGAGGTCGTACTCGCCGCCGGACATTCGGGCGACGAGCGGCGCCATCGCATGCGAACTGGAGCAGTCCATGCGGATCAGACCGTCCCGGTCGAGGGTCATGAAGGCGAAACGTGGATCGACGGTGTCGTCGACGATCGTCACGTCGATGTCGTGGATCTCGGCGAGCACCGGCCAGACGGGGAATGAAGCGCCCCCGAGCGGATGCGTCGCGAGCGCGAGTCCGGCGTTTCGGATCGCCTCGAGATCGATCACGTCCGCGAGGGCTTCGACGTAGGGGCGGATGAAGTCGACCGCCTCGACGCGCTCGAGGGTGGCGAGCGGACGATCTCCGCTCGAGGTCCGTTTCACCGCATCGAGTCCCGATTCGAGGATCTCGTTGGCGCGACGTTCCACCCAGCCGGTGATGTCGCCGCCGGCGGGGCCGCCGTCGGGCGGGTTGTACTTGAACCCACCGTCCCGGGGTGGGTTATGGCTCGGCGTGATGATGATGCCGTCGGCACGACCGGTGTCCTCGTCCGTCTTCGACTGGTTCCACGCGAGGATCGCTCGCGAGATGACCGGGGTCGCGGTGACGCCCTCGCCGCTCTGGATCCGGACCGGCACGCCGTTGGCCGAAAGGACCTCGACCGCGGTTCGTTCCGCGGGACCGCTCAGGGCATGGGTGTCCTTGCCGAGCAGGACGGGCCC
>JAACEA010000491.1 GCA_009936695.1 Planctomycetia bacterium | reverse complement strand
TCGGTGGTCGTATTCGATCTTCGATTCGGAATTCCGATCCACGTGACCACGTTCTCGAGAAGCGGCCGCGGCGCGGCGCACTTCAACCGGATCGATGCGGTGGGTGTCGACGCCGACGCACAGGAGATCTTCCTGCTCGACGGCGGCCTCCGGCGAGTCGTGAAGTGGCGATTGAACCGCGATCGTGAAGCGCCGCTGAAGATGGATCCGTTCATGGCGAGGTTCGTCCGGAGCTGGCAGTACGACCTGCTTGCTCGACGAATCTCCGAGGCGGGGGGCGGCGACGCCGTCGATCTCAAGGATCTGGCGATCCGCGACGGCATGCTTCATCTGCTGGACGCCGCGGGGCCTTCGATCGTGCTTGCGGACGGAGGACTCGAGGTGTCACGCGTGATCCCCTTGCCGGAGGATCTTCGACCGACGCAGATCGCGGTGCGTCCGGCTGGTGGCTGGCTCGTGAGCGACCCCATCGCGGGGCGGGTGCTCGTACTCGACGCCGCGGGGACGTTGGAGCGGACGCTCGGCGTCGAGGAGACCGGCGTCCAGCGGCCCTTCGGCGTGGCGGCGTTGTCCGATGGCAGGATCGCGATCTCCGACCGTGCGATGGATCGGATGGTCACGGTCACCAGCGACGGGGTCGTGAGTTCGACCGCCGGGGAGCGTGGGTCGTGGGATGGCGCCTTGTGGCTTCCTGCTGGACTCGAAGTACTTCCCGATGGTGGTGTCGTGGTCCTGGATCAGGGAAATCACCGTGCCCAGGTGTTCGATCCCGCCGACGGTGGCTGGCGGATCTCGTTCAGTCTTGGTCAGGGCCACGATCGCCCGATGCTGCTTCGAAGCGACTTCGAATCGGAGACGGACGCGGAGACGGACGCGGAGACGGACGCGGAGACGGACGCGGAGACGGGGGCCGGGATGGATCCGATCCGATCGTCGACTTCGGAGGGGCAACCATGAAGAACCTGCTCGCCTGCTTCGTGCCGTTGCTGGTGGTGGCAGGCTGTGATCGACCGCCGGGCGGTGATGCCCCGGCGACCTCACCGTCCGGAGCGATGCCGAGCTCCGGCGAGTCGATGGTCTCGGAGGCGCCGGCCGAGCCGATCGTCATCGACTGGCGGAACGTCGATTCCGGGGACGGTCGCTGGCGGATCGCATGGCGTCCGGTGGGCGGGCCGTTGCCGGTGTCCGAGCCTTGCGCGATCGACCTGCGGATCACGGATGCGGAGGGCCGTCCGCTCGAAGACCGGGTGGAAGTCATCTTCGATGCCGAGATGCCGCATCACGGGCACGGCATGAACGTGGAGCCACGGATGACGCGTCGAGCGAATCGAGCGGATGGATGGCTCGTCGAGGGGATTCTGTTGCACATGCCCGGACGTTGGGAGGCCTCGGTCGACGTCTCGGTCGATGGCGAGATCGAACGGGCGCAGTGGACGATGGACATCAAGCGATGACACCACGTCGCAGTCATCGATCCTGGATTCGATTCGAACCGACCCTCGCGATCGGAATGCTCGCATTCGTGATGTGCTCGATCGGCTGCGACCGTCCGGATCCGTCGAACGTGAACGAGGCAACCGAAGCCGAGGTCAGTGCGGTCGTGCTGGATCCCGATGTCCGTCGTCGGGCATTGGCCGCATCGCCGCTTCTTCAGCCGCCACCGGATCCGACGAATCGCTGGGCGGACGAGCCGGAGGCCGCGGCGTTCGGCCGTCGCATGTTCTTTGATTCGCGACTTTCTTCGGACGGATCGGTGAGTTGCGCGACGTGTCATCAGCCGGAGCGGCGATTCACCGACGGCCTGCCGCGTTCCGCCGGGATCGGCACCGCCGACCGGCACGCGCCCTCGCTCGTCGACGCGGCGCACCATCGGTGGTTCAACTGGGATGGCCGAAGCGATTCGATGTGGGCCCATGCCATTCGGCCGATCGAGAATCCTCGGGAGATGGGTGGGGATCGCACGGCGGTGGTCCGCCTCGTGCTCGAGGATCCGGAACTTCGAGCGGTATACGAGTCGATCTTCGGTCCGATCGAACTGGTCGCCGAGAAGCTTCCTGCGAAGGCTCGTCCGCGGGGCGACGAGACTGCGTCGGAGGCATGGAGCTCGATGAGCGTCGTTGACCGACGGCGGGTCGATGCTGTCGTCGCGAATCTCGGCAAGGCGATGGCCGCCTACCAACGAACCCTGAGATCGGAGCCGTCACGCTTCGATCGGTGGGTCGCCGACGTGTCGGCGGGGGGCGACGGCTCCATGAATCTCAGCGATGCCGAGGTCCGGGGGATGTCACTCTTCTTCGGACGCGCGGAGTGCTGGGAGTGTCATTCGGGAGCCTTCTTCAGCGACGGGGAGTTCCACAACATCGGGATTCCCGTACCCGAAGGCCTTCCTCGTGACCCGGGCCGGTACGACGGCTCGCTTCTCGTTCGGGAGGATCCATTCAACGCGGCCGGGCTTCACAGTGATGCGCCGGACGGTGTCCAGGCGATCCTGAGTGCCGGCGTCAAGCATGATCCCGAGGGCTGGGGGGCGTTTCGGACGCCTTCGCTGCGTGGGGGCGGTGACACGCCGCCGTACATGCACGATGGTTCCATGCCGGACCTCGAGACGGTGGTCCGGTTCTACTCGACGCTCGAGGGTGCGACCCAGCTTGATCACCATCAGGAGTCGGTCCTGACGCCGTTGCTCCTCGAGCCGTCTGAAATCGATGATCTGGTCGC
>JAACEA010000490.1 GCA_009936695.1 Planctomycetia bacterium | reverse complement strand
GTCCGAGTCCGAATCGTCGTCATCCGTGCCGGAGTCCTTGAGCAGGTTCTCCCATCCCGTCACATCGCCTTCCTCGTCGACCTCGAACGTCGCGGCCGCGTTCCCGACCATGAGTTCCTGAGAGACCAGGGGGCCGTCGAAGATCGGCAGCCGGTGGAGGACGATCGAGAGTTCCTTCACGGAGAGGAGTTCGAAGTCCTTCCCGGCCCGGTCCTTCGCGACCAGTTTCGCGTCCCTGGTCGAGACGGCCAGCGGAAAGGTGTAGCGGATCGGGCCGAGTTCGAGTCGCGGTTCGAGGTACTCGTCGGCGAGGGCGAGGAGCTGGTTTCGGATCACGGGCTCGGCGAGTCTCGAGAACAGCTGGAGCCACAACGGCGTGGTGATGCCGAGCAGCAGGATGAAGAGGCCGGTGACCAGGAGGAATCTTCGAAAACCGTGCATGACGCTCCGTCGATGGCGAGCCGCTTCAATGCGGATACGCACGCACGGCGGAACCCTTGGTTTCCGCCGTGCGAGAAGAATGCCGATGGGAGGACTCGAACCTCCGACCTAGGGTTTATGAATCCCTCGCTCTAACCGGACTGAGCTACATCGGCAGTGGTTTCCGGATCGACGATGGTAGCCGCGCGAACTCCCACGTCAAGGCTTCAGGCCCCCCCGAAGGAGCTCCAGGGCGGCTCAGGCCGGTGTCGTGCAGCCGTTTCGCTGTCGAACCCACCGACGCCCGGTCTGGGTGCTCGCGAACGCGGGGTCCGTTCGAGCGATCGCGGCCGCGATGAGGCCCATGAAGAGCGGTTGCGGCTCCAGCGGGCGGCCCGTCAGGTCGGGGAGGTACTGGGCGCCGATGAAGTACGGGTGGGTCTCGATGGGGAGTTCGAGGACCTGCATGATGGGGAACTCGGGATGCCGACCCGTGAATCGAAGGCCGCCCGCATCGAGGCGTTCGATGTACTCCGGCTCGACTTCGAATCGATGACGGAATCGTTCCCGGACCAGGGTCAGGCCGCCGTGCAGGAAACTCGCCAGTGATCCGGGTTCGAGCACGACGTCCTGCGCGCCCAGCCGCATCGTCCCGCCCATGATCCCCTCGAGCTTCTTCTGATCGGGAAGTTCCGAGATCATCGGGTGACTGCAGCCGGGGTTGAATTCCGTCGAGTCGGCGTCGGCGAGGCCCATCGCGTTGCGGGCGTACTCGAGGACCGCGACCTGGAAACCCAGACAGATCCCGAGGAAGGGGATGCCGTGGGTCCGGGCGTGCTCGACGCAGCGGATCTTGCCTTCGACGCCGCGGATCCCGAAACCTCCGGGGACGATGATCGCGTCCATTCCTTCGAGGATGGAACTCGCGTCTCCGGCGTTCTCGATGTCGGTGGTGTCGATCCACTCGGTCCGGATGTCGCACTCGAGATGGATGCCCGCGTGCTCGATCGCCTTGTCGATCGATGCATACGCGTCCCGGAGCGCCGCGTACTTGCCGGGGATGCCGAGCGTGACCGAGCGTGATCGCGGCGCGACGAGCTTGTGCGAGAACTCCGTCCATCGGACCCGCGACTCGTCCTCGTGGACCGGATCGACGCGATCGTGCAGCTTCAGGAGCGAGAGGATCTCGCGGTCGAGGCTGGCCTTTCGCATCTCCTCGGGGATCGAATAGACCGAGGCCCGGTCGTGCATGGAGAAGATCCGGCTCATCGGGACGTTCGAGAACATCCCGATCTTCTCCATCACCGTCTCGGTCACCGGCTTCTTCGCCCGACAGGCGACGAGGTTCGGCTGGATTCCGGCCTCCATGAGTCGCTTGATGCCGAGCTGGGCCGCCTTCGACTTCTGCTCGCCGAGGATCTGGGGTTCGATGATGTAGGTGAGGGCGACGAAGCAGGCGGACTCCGGCCCCTCCTCGAAGGCGAGTTCGCGGAGGGCCTCGATGTAGAAGCCGTTCTCGTAGTCACCCGCGGTGCCACCGACCTCGACGAACACCACGTCCGCGGGACCGCCGTCGTGGCCGCCCCGCATCGCGAGCTCCCGAAGCTTGTAC
>JAACEA010000489.1 GCA_009936695.1 Planctomycetia bacterium | reverse complement strand
TCCTCTTCGGACGTCGCGGCGTCGAACGCGAGGTGGTCGACCCCTTCGATGCCCCGTTGGACGTCGCGCTCCAGCGTCTTGATGTTGGACGTGTAGGCATCGTGCCGCTGCAGGAGGCCGTAGAGCGTCGAGGTCTGGCCCTGGCCTGGCGCGGTACCCACGAGGATGACGCCGTGCTGGCCCTCGACGGTGGCGGACGGGGCGAGGAGTTCGAGCTGTTCGGGCTCGAAACCGAGGCCTTCGAAGTCCCGATCGAGCTGCTGGTCGCGATTGAAGTCGAGTCGGAACAGGATGCCCTGCGACCCACCGCTGGTCGTCAGGTGGAGGTTGGTGCTCTTGGTGGCGTTCCGGATCCGGATGCCGAGCTCGCCCCGTTGCAGCTTGCGGTTCTCCTCGACGGCGAGTCCGGCGGCCTTCTTGAGGTAGTCGATCACGCTCTTGGCGGTCTCGGTCGGAATCGGTTCCCGCTTGTACCGCACGCTGTCGACGATCTGCGAGGCGGCGCCGCCGTTCTTGGTGAGGGCGATCTCGAGCCGCGACGCGCGGGCGTCGATGGCCGGCAGGAGAAGGTCCTCCATCGCCATGTGCACGGCCTTCAGCGGATCCTCCTCGCCCGGGACCTGGAGATCGCCTCCGGGGCCGGAAAGCACCGCGGCGGCGGAGCGCTGTTCGTTGCGGGATCGCCGGGCGGCCATTCGATCGGACATCGACATGTCCGAGAGGCTGAACTTCTGGCTCTCGTCCACGATGTTGTCGTTGCGATACTTCCAGTACGCGAGCATCGGCGCGAGCAGGATCACGATCATCGCCGGCAGGCCGGCCCAGAAGATCGGGATCGCGAGGACCGCGACGATCGCGAGGCAGGCGGTCGCCACGAAGATCGAGTTCCAGAGGCCGGCCTTCAGGTTGAAGTACCGCAGATCCTTCTCGAAGATCTGGCCCAGGACACGGAGGTAGAGGCCGAGCACCACCAGCATGAGGATCGGCTTGATGAAGTCGACCAGGTTGATGGCGGAGGCGGTCGCGGCGAAGGTCAGCATCGGTTCTTCCATGGCTTTGGGCGTTGGCCGGATGCGGGGATCAGGAGATTCCCTTGAGACGCATCTTGAGTTCTTCGGGCTTCGGTGTCGCGGAGAGCGCGACGTCCTGGTGGATGTACTCCTCCTCGACGAGGCGGACCAGGGATGTCGTGAAGTCGACCATCCCCTCCTCGTGACTCTGCTTGATGATCTGCAGGAGCTCGCCCTCGCGGGCTTCGAGGATGTACTTCTGGACGGCGGGCGTGTTGAGCAGGATCTCGAGGGCCGGGATCCGGGCGATGTCCTTGTGGAGCGTCTTCAGGAGCTTCTGGTAGATGATCGCCCGCAGGTTGTAGGCGAGCAGTTTCCGAAGCTGGTCCCGTTCGTTCTCGGGGAAGAGGTCGTAGATTCGGCCGAAGGTCTGCCACGCGCTCGACGCGTGGATGGTTCCGAAGACGAGGTGGCCCGTCTCGGCGGCCCGGATGGCCGCTTCGAACGTCTCGTAGTCCCGCATCTCGCCGACCAGAACCACGTCGGGGTTCTCGCGGACGAGGGCGCGAAGGGCGTCGTTGAAGTTGAGGCAGTCGATCCCGATCTCGCGTTGATTGATCGTCGCCTTGTCATCGTTGAAGATGTACTCGATCGGATCCTCGATCGTCACGATGTGGACGCGCTTCCGCTCGTTCACGTACTGGAGCATCGATGCGATCGAAGTCGACTTGCCCGATCCCGTGACCCCGGAGAAGAGGATCAGGCCCTGGGCGGTCATCGAGACGTCCCCGAGAATCGGCGGAAGGTAGAGATCCTCGAACCTCATGATGTCCGAGGTGATCAGCCGGGCCGCGATCGCGGGCTTGCCGCGGGCCATGAACAGGTTGACCCGGAATCTCCGACGTTCGTCGAAGTCGTACGCGAAGTCGATGGAGCCCCGGTTGCGGAAGTACTCGAACTGGTTCTCGTCGAGGACGTCCTTGGCCACCTGGAACATCAGGTCGACGGTGAGGTCCTCGATCTGCATCCCCTTGAGTTCGCCGCGGACCCGGAGACGGGGCGACTGCCCGGTCTTCACGATGAGGTCACTCGCCTCGAACTTGATGCAGGCTTCGAGCCACTTCCTCCAGGCCTTGAGGCCCTCGCCCTTGGTGGTGCCGAGGCTGGGGTCGATGGGAGCCGCGATGAGCGTATCGCTGTGCAAGTCTGGTCCTTTGCGCTGCCGGCTCGGTGCCGCGTCCGGATTCGGGTGGGGTTCACCCGTGGTCGGGCCCGAGCTTCATGGAATCGAATCGGCGGTCGCCGCCGGGGGAACGCTGGTTGGACGATCCGAGGATCATCGGGTTCTCGGAGTTCCGGTTTTTCCTCGCTTCCGCGACCGTGACCGCCGAAAAGGAGATCCCACGACGTTCCGTGGAGGCCGATGGAAGCGACCGTCGACCGGCCGGATCCGAGTCGCACATGCTACCAGACGGCGGCGGGATTCGGGAGCGCGTGGCCGCGTTCCATGGAGCCTCCGGCCGGTTCCGCAGGCCGGGTGCGAGACCCCTCGGCCGGGAGACGGTCGATTCCCGGAACCGCGGTCGGTTGACGAAGGGGAACCTCGCGGGGATCATCCGCAGATGGAACAGAAGATTCTTCAGGATGCGATCACCTTCGACGACGTGCTGCTGGTCCCGGCGTACAGCGAGATCACGCCGGAGTCGGCCGACCCGTCCACCCGTCTGACCCGACGGATCACCATCAACATCCCGCTCATCTCGGCGCCGATGGACACCGTGACGGAGTCCTCGCTCGCGATCGCCCTCGCCCAGGAGGGCGGGCTCGGGATCATCCACAAGAATCTGACGCCTTCGCAGCAGGCCCGGGAGGTCCAGAAGGTCAAGCGGAGCGAGAACGGCGTGATCACCGATCCCGTCACCCTCGGGCCCGGCGACACCGTGGATCGTGCGAACGAGTTGATGCGGGAGCAGGGGGTCAGTGGTTTTCCGGTCACCGACACCGGTGCCCGCGACGGACGCGTGATCGGCATCCTGACCCGACGCGACATGAAGTTCCTCGATCCGTCCCGCTACGGCGAGAGCCGGGTCGAGGACGTGATGACCCGGAAGAACCTCGTCACCGCCTCCTCCGGGATCGATCCCGCGGCCGCCGAAGCGATGTTGAACGAAGCCCGGGTCGAAAAGCTGCTGATCGTCGACGAGGCCGGGCGACTCGACGGCCTGATCACCATGCGGGATCTCGAAAACGTCCGGAAGCATCCGGCGGCCTGCCGCGACGAGCGAGGCCGGCTGCGGGTGGGTGCGGCCACGGGGGTGCTGCAGTTCGATCGGATCCAGGCCCTCATCGACGCCGAGGTCGACGTGGTGGTGGTGGACACGGCGCACGGGCACAGTCGAAACGTCGTCGCGACGGTCGAGGAGATCAAGCGAAGCCACCCCGGGATCGACGTGATCGCCGGCAACATCGCGACCGCGGACGGTGCGAAGGCCCTGATGGACGCGGGTGCGGATGCGGTCAAGGTCGGCATCGGGCCGGGCTCGATCTGCACCACGCGAATCGTCACCGGCGTCGGTGTCCCGCAGATCACGGCGATCCGGAACGCGGTCTCGGTCTGCGAGCCCGCGGGCGTCCCGGTGATCGCGGACGGCGGGATCCGCCAGTCGGGCGACATCGCGAAGGCGATCGCCGCCGGAGCCAGCGTGGTGATGCTGGGAAGCCTCTTCGCCGGCATGGATGAGAGCCCCGGGGAGCTGGTGCTTCACGCCGGTCGTCGATTCAAGAGCTATCGAGGGATGGGAAGCGAAGGTGCGATGTCCGCGGGCAGCGCGGATCGCTACGGGCAGGCCGACTCGCGGAAGTTCGTGCCCGAAGGCGTCGAAGGCATGGTCGCGTATCGCGGTCCGCTCTCGGAATTCGTCTACCAGCTGGTGGGCGGGGTCAAGAGCGCCATGGGCTACTGCGGTTGTTCGACGCTCGAATCGTTCCGGGCCGACAGTCGCTTCGTCCGGGTGACGGCGGCGAGCATGGTCGAGAGCCATCCGCACGACATCACGATCACGCGGGAAGCCCCCAACTACATGTCGACCGCCGGGGCGTCCTGAACCCGGCGCCGGGCCTCAGGCTTCGTACTGAAGACGAAGCGCCTCGAGGCGGGCTTCGAGTCCCGCCTTGATCGCCGCGTGGGCGGGGTCGTCGGCGAGACTCTTCAGCTCGTCGGGGTCGGCGTCGAGGTCGTAGAGCTCCCAGCAGCCCGGGCCCGCCGGCCCATCCCCGTCCGGATCGACTTCGGGAAACCGAATGAGCTTCCAGCGGTCGGTGCGGATCCCGTCGTGCTTGGGCACGGTGTGCGGCCCGTTGCTCTCGTAGTAGCGGTAGTACACGGCGTCCCGCCAGTCCTCGGGCGTCTCCCGGCCGCCGGAGCGGAGGTGGGCCGCGAAGCTCTCGCCGTGCATCCGCGGCGGCGCCTCGATCCCCGCGAGATCAAGGAGGGTGGGGGCGAGGTCGATGTTCTGGGCCATGAGATCGCTGGCGACGCCGCCCTCGATCCGGTTCGGCCAGCGGACGATGAACGGGGTTCGGAAACTCTCCTCGTACATCCATCGCTTGTCGTACCAGCCGTGCTCCCCGAGATACCAGCCCTGGTCGCTGGTGTAGATGACCACCGTGTCGTCCGCGATGCCGAGGTCGTCCAGCTCGTCGAGGATCCGGCCGACGCCCTCGTCGACGGCGGCGACGCACTCGAGATAGTCCTTGACGTACCGCTGGTATTTCGCGCGGGTGAGATCGTCACCCGCGAGTTCGCCCGATTCGACCGCCGCCTTGTACGTCGCGTTCACGTCGTCGTAGTAGGCGTTCCACGCCAGCAGCTGGGTCTCGTCGAGTTCCGGCGGCGGGATCAGCTTCAGATCCCGTGAATCGAGATGCCGCGCGATGGTCATCGTCTGCAGCGTGCTCGCGGGACTTCTTCCCGCGTAGTCGTCGAGGAGCGTGTCGGGCTCGGGAACGATGACGTCCTCGTAGAGACGGAAGTGCCGGGGGTTCGGATCCCAGCGTCGATGCGGCGCCTTGTGCTGGACGATGAGGGCGAACGGCCGGCCGTCCTCCTCCCGGCCCGCGGAGAAGCGTCGCAGCGCATCGACGCCCTGATCGGTGATCAGGTCCGTGGTGTACCCGGGGATTCTCACCCGACCCTTCGGCGTGATCATCGGTGGGTTGTAGTACGGCCCCTGGCCGATCAGGACCTTCCAGTCGTCGAACCCCACCGGGTCGCTCTTGAGATGCCACTTGCCGAAGACGCCGGTGCGATAGCCGGAATCCCGGAGCATCGCGGGCCAGGTCGGCTGCGTGCCGTCGAAGACCTCGGCATTGGTCGGCACCCCGTGCCGGGTCGAGAAGCACCCGGTCAGAAAGGCCGCTCGGCTCGGGGCGCAGATCGAGTTCTCGACGAAGAACCGGTCGAAACGCATCCCTTCCGACGCGATCCGATCGATCGAAGGGGTCTGGTTCACCCGGGTCCCGTCGGGACGCCCGTAGGCGCTGATCGCCTGCCAGGCGTGATCGTCGCTCATGATGAAGAGGATGTTCGGCCTGGAGTCCGATTCGGCGCCGGTGGGGGGCGAATCCTGCGGATCTCCGACCAGCGGCGAGGTGGACACGCCGAGCAGGAGCATGAGCGAAAGACGGGTGGCGTGCGGCATTGAGGGGATTCCTTCAGGATCGCGGGTCTCGACGAACCGTATCGACTTCCGAGGTGATTGTCCGGTTTTCATCCCTGATTTCCACTGCCGTGGAGGCCTTCGATCGGCCGATCTAGGATGAGCGTGGCCTCCTTTCCCGGGGGCTGCGAGGGGGATCCGGCTCGCGTTCGCCGGCTCCGCAGTCTTCGATTCCAGTGACAGGACACACCCGCATGACCCGCCCGACCGGACCCCAGCAGCCGCTTCATCAGGATCCCACCGACGTCTCCGCGGACCACATCGCGGAAGGCATGCTCGAACACCTCGCGGTGGAGAGTGCGCAGCGGCTCTATGAAGCGCCCGACCGGGACCGCTTCTTCGCGCTCGCCAGCGAGGTCCGTGAAGTCCTCATGAAGTGCTGGTTGGACACCCGGGATCGCTATCGCCAGGAGCGGTCGAAGCGGGTCTGCTTCCTTTCGATCGAGTTCCTGCTCGGTCGGGCCATGCGAAACAACATCCTCAACCTGAAGCTCGAGTCGCGGGTTCGCGAAGCGCTCGAGAAGTACGGGATCGCCCTCGAGACGCTCGAGAGTCACGAGCACGACGCGGGACTCGGCAACGGCGGCCTCGGTCGACTCGCCGCCTGCTTCCTCGATTCGATGACGTCGATGGCCATTCCCTCGGTCGGTTACACGCTTCGATACGAGTACGGGATCTTCAAGCAGGAGGTCCGCGACGGCTATCAGGTGGAGCGCCCCGACAACTGGCTTCGCTTCGGCGATCCGTGGATGGTGCGACGAAGCGACCTTCGACAGCAGGTCCAGTTCGGCGACCTCGCCCACGGCGGCCGGGAGCGGGTCATCGGGGTTCCCCACGACTATCCCGTCGCGGGCTGGGGCGGCGAGACGGTCCACACGATCCGTTGCTGGTCCGCGGTCGCACCGGACGCGATCGACCTCTCGGAGATCGCCAGTGGCGACTACGAGGCGGCGGTCTCCCGTCGCATCGAGGCCGAACGCCTGACGAAACTGCTGTACCCCGACGACCGGACCGCGGCCGGCAAGGAACTGCGACTCCGCCAGGAGTTCTTCTTCGTCTGCTGCTCGGTCGCCGACATTATGCGGCGGTTCCTGTTCGATCACGACGACGTCACCCGTCTCCCGGAACAGGTCGCGCTCCACATCAACGACACGCACCCCTCGCTCGCCATCGCGGAACTGATGCGGGTCCTCATGGATCAGCACGGACTCGGATGGGACGAAGCGTGGGAGACCACGGTCGGCACCGTGGCCTACACGAACCACACCCTGATGCCCGAAGCGCTCGAGAAGTGGCCGATGCCGCTGATGGAGAAGCTCATGCCTCGGCATCTCGCGATCATCCTCGAGGTGAACCGCCGGTTCATCGAAGGGGCGGGCCGGCGGCTCGTGCAGGTTCCGGGCGGCGTGGAGGCCGCGAGCATCGTGGAGGAGGGTGAGCCCAAGCAGGTCCGCATGGCGAATCTCGCGGTGATCGGTTCGCACTCCGTCAACGGCGTGTCCCAGATGCATGGGGAGCTCATCAAGGAGCGGCTCATGCCCCACTTCGCGACGGTCTTCCCCGATCGCTTCAAGGGAATCACCAACGGCGTGACGCCGCGACGCTGGCTGCATCAGGCCAATCCGCAGTTGTCCGACCTCCTCGTCGACACCATCGGCGATGGTTGGATCACCGACCTTTCGGAACTGAAGCGACTCGAGCCGCACGCCGAGGACCCCGGCTTCCGGAACGCCTTCGCGGAGACCAAGCTCGTCGCCAAGCGACGCATGGCGGACTGGATCGGATCGAATCTCCGGATCGAAGTCGATCCCACCGCGTTGTTCGACGTCCAGGTCAAGCGGATCCACGAGTACAAGCGTCAGTTCCTGAACCTGCTTCACGTCGCGTCGCTCTATCAGCGGATGAAGGCGGACCCCGGATTCCTCCCGCAGCCGCGGGTGGTGATCTTCGCGGGCAAGGCCGCCCCCGGCTACGAGCGAGCGAAGGACATCATCAAGGCCATCACCAGCGTGGCCGATGTGGTCAACGCCGACCCCGTGATATCCGAGCGGCTTCGAGTGGTGTTCATTCCCGACTACGGGGTGAATCTCGCCGAAACCATCATTCCCGCGGCGGATCTCTCCGAGCAGATCTCGCTCGCGGGCACCGAGGCGAGCGGAACCGGCAACATGAAGTTCTGCCTCAACGGAGCGCTCACCATCGGCACCCTCGACGGTGCGAACGTGGAGATCTCCGAAGAGGTGGGAACCGAACACATGTTCCTGTTCGGGCTCCGAGCCGACGAGGTCGAGGCCAGCGAGTCCTGGTACGACCCGCGTTGGCACCTCGACCACGAACCGATGGTTCGAAATGCCGTGGACTTCCTGCTGGGCGAGGAGTTCGCCTGGAAGGACCCTCTGGTCTTCGGCCGGCTCCGCACGATGCTGATCGAGGAGGGCGACCGATGGCGTCACCTCGCGGATCTGCAGGGCTACATCGACGCGCAGCAGCACGCCGCGGATCGATTCGGCACGCCGGATCAGTGGTGGCGTTCCGCGGTTCTGAACACCGCACGCGGCGGCCGCTTCTCGAGCGACCGGGCCATTCAGGAGTATGCGGACCGGATCTGGCGCGTGAAGTCGGTTCCCGCCACGCCGTGACGGGGAGGCGGGGGGCAGGCGAGGAGCGCCCGCGATGATCGACACGCATCTTCATCTCTGGGATCCGGCCACGATCCGGAGGTCCTGGCTCGCCGCCGTCCCGGAGCTGGATCGCCCGTTCCTGCTTGGTGACTACCAGTCGATGGCGTCGATGCTCGGCATCACCGCGGCGGTCCACGTCGAGAGTGATGTGAACGAGGCGGAACTCGATCGCGAGATGGGCGAGGTGGCGGCCGTGATGGATGTCTCGCCG
>JAACEA010000488.1 GCA_009936695.1 Planctomycetia bacterium | reverse complement strand
TCCAGGTCCACGAGATCGAACGGACGGACCTGCCGAGCATGGTCCTGGACGACACCCTCGACGTCGCGCTCGATCGATTCAGCGAGCACGACGCGGCGTCGCTCGCGGTTCTGAGCCGACCACGGAACGGCCGCGTCATCGGCGTTCTGACGCGCAGCCGACTGATGCGCGAGTACCAGCACGCCCTGGCGGAGAGCTGACGGAATGTCGTTCTCACGCTTCACCTTCGGCGTCGAGGATCGGCTCAAGGGTCGAACCGCCTTTTCCGCGGTTCACGCCGGACGCACGCGACGCGAATCCGGTCCCCTCCTGGTCTACGCGCTGCCGAACGGACTCGAACGACTTCGGCTCGGCCTCTCGGTCGGACGCCGCTGTGGAAACGCGGTGCGGCGGAACCGCTTCAAGCGATTGCTCCGCGAGCCGTTCCGGCTGAACCGGGGATCATGGCCCGTCGGCTACGATCTGCTCGTCGTGGTCCGGCCGCACGAGGAACTGCCCCTCGTCGCGTACGCCACGCATCTCGAATCCGCGATCAAACGACTGGACGAGACATGGCGGAACCGAAGTCGGAAGCAGACGCCACCACCGGACGACCATCCATCGCCACCCTCGGCCTGATGCTCGCGGTCCGCGGATACCGACGATTCGGCTCGCCGTGGCTCGGAGGGCACTGTCGCTTCGAACCGAGCTGCTCCCGGTACGCGATGGAGGCGCTCGAGCGCCATGGCGCGATACGCGGTGGCTGGCTGGCCACGCGACGGGTGTTCCGATGCCGGCCGGGCGGCGGCGCGGGCCTCGACCCGGTGCCGCCGAAGACCAGCTCCGATTGAGATCGTGGAAACGGATCCGAGTCAGGCTTCGACCACGGGATTCCGAAGGGTCCCCAGGCCGTCGATCTCGATCTCCACCACGTCGCCTTCCCGAAGGAACCGCGGCGGCGTCATGCCCGCCCCCACGCCGGCCGGCGTTCCCGTGAGCACGATCGTTCCCGCCGCGAGCGTGGTGCCCCTCGTGAGTTCGACGAGCAGCTCGGCGACGGAGAACATCATCTCGCGCGTGTTCGAGGACTGGACCGTCTCGCCGTTCAAGCGGGTGCGGATTCCGAGATCCTGCGGATCGGAGATCGCCTCGGCCGGATGCAGCGGACCGAGCGGGCAGAAGGTGTCGAAGCTCTTGCCTCGGCAGAACTGACCACCCGACCCGTGCTTCTGCCACCATCGGGCGGTGACGTCGTTGGCGATTCGATAGCCACCGACATGATCGAAGACCGAGTCACCGTCGAGATCCTTCGCATCACGCCCGAGCACCACCGCGAGCTCCGCTTCCCAATCCACCTGCGGACCATGCTCGCCGCAGACCGGGGGCACGACGATCGGCTCGCCCGCGGCGATCACCGACGCCGGATTCTTGAAGAAGACCATCGGCCGTTCGGGGCGGGCGTTTCCAAGTTCCGCCGCGTGATCGGCGTAGTTCCGGCCGATGCACCAGATCGCGGGCGGACGATCCGGACTCACTTCTGCTCCGCCTCGGCGCCGATCACTTCCTCGCGACGCTGACCCTCGCGTGCCGCCGCCGCGGCGCGAAGCGATCGATACGCCTCCATGCCGGGGGGCTCCTTGAACGCCTGTTCGAAACTCAGGGCGCTGGCGAGCGGGCTCCGGGCGAACTCCATCTCGAGCAGAGGCCGGACCTCGTCGTAGGCCATCCGCTTCTGGTCCTCGCCCGCCTTGGCGTAGATCTGTAATCGGTCGATCAGCGGAAGCGAGTCGTTGAGCAGGACCTCCTGGAAGATGTCCCGCACGCTCGTCTCGAGGTCACCGATCAGGTCCTTGATCCGACTCTCGCCGAACTTCGAGGTGTAGTCGCTGTCTTCGAGACTCTGGAAGTAGAGGGTGAGCTCGCCTGCGAACTTCACCGCATCCTCGAGGATCTCCGGCCGGTTGAGGAGGAGGCCTTCCCGGAATCCGCGACGCAGGGCCGCATAGACGTCGCTTCGGGCGACCTCGGGCTGCATCTCGTACTCGCCCGTGGTCTGGTCCTTCACGAAGACCTCGATCGGCACGCTGTAGGCGGCGCTGGGGATGACGCCGCCCTCGCCGTAGAGCTCGTTCAGATACTCGTAGATCTCCTGCGCGTCCTCGTACTCGCCGGCCCGCCAGAGATCCCGGATCGCGTACTTCATGAAGTTCTCGTGGAAGTTCGCGAACGTGTCGCCGCCGCCACCGCGTGAGTTGAAGTGCTTGCCGTAGAGCT
>JAACEA010000487.1 GCA_009936695.1 Planctomycetia bacterium | reverse complement strand
TCCTGGCCGCGATCGTCCGGGCCCAGACGACCGAGGAAAGCCCCGATCGGGCCGAGTTCGACGCCGACCTGCCGATGATCGACGAGAACGAGGACGGAATCCCGGACGACCCGATGCCGAATCGGCTTGAAGCACCTCGCAAGGGCGGCGATACTGTTCCTCGGTGAGGTGGACGTCTCCGGACCAGGTCCGTCGACGGTTCGGGACCCGGAGTCCCTCGACCTCGCCGCTGCGGGGAACCGCAACGGAGGCAGGACCCTTCCGGCCTCGACTCGCGTGTCGCCGGCTCTGCGCCGCCACGACGAGCATGCCCGCCACGGTACGGATGCGTGGCGATATCGACAGGAGGTCGATTCACGTGCGACTCGCCAAACTCACGCTCTCCGGATTCAAGAGCTTCGCCGACCGGACCGAGTTCACGTTCGACGAGCCGATCATCGGCGTGGTCGGACCGAACGGCTGCGGGAAATCGAACGTCGTCGACGCGGTGAAGTGGGTCCTCGGCGAGCGGAGTGCGAAGAGCCTCCGTGGCTCCGCGATGCAGGACGTGATCTTCGCGGGAAGCGCCGCCCGCAAGCCGATGGGCATGGCCGAGGTCACCCTCACCTTCGAGAACCCTCGCCTCGAACGACCGCTCGAGGCGATCGTCGCGGCCGGTGATCTTCCCGCGGCACTCGACCCCGACCTCGATGCCGAGCCGTCAGCCGAACATCCGATCGAAGCGATGGACGAGGACGAACTCGCCCTCGCCGGCGGTGACGGGCAGGTCGTCGACCGGACGCGGGTGCGGGATCGGCGGCTACCCATCGACACCGACGAGGTCTCGGTCACGCGACGACTCTACGCGGACGGTCGAAGCGGCTACCTCATCAACGATCGCAAGTGCAGGCTTCGTGACATCAAGGAGCTCTTTCTCGACACCGGTGTGGGTACGAACGCCTACTCGATCATCGAGCAGGGCAAGGTCGACGCGATGCTCCTGGCCAATCCGATGGAGCGTCGGTCCATCCTCGAGGAAGCCGCAGGCGTCGCAAAATTCCGCCAGCGCAAGCTCGAGTCGTCCCGCAAGCTCGACGCCGCCGAGCGAAACCTCGTGCAGGTCCGTGAGAAGCTCGCGAACACCGAGCGTCGTCTTCGCATCGTGCGAAGCCAGGCGGAGAAGGCGGAGCGATTCCGTGGACTCGACGATCGACGACGGACGCTTCGCACCGCGATCGCCCGCGATCAGTTCGAGGAGTTCGACGACCGCCTGGCGGGGCTGACCCGGCAACTCGCCGCGATCGAGACCGAACGCCGCGGGCTCGCCGCGAATCTCGCCGAACTCGAGGAAGCCAAGCAGGCCGCGGAGATCGAACGGCATCACGTCCAGGAACGACGCCACGATCTCGAGCAGGAACGACTGACCGAGCGAAACCGTCTGGATCAGGCGGGGCAGCGGATCGAACTGACGACCCGTCATCGTGACGACGCCGAGAAGGCGATCGCGGATGAAACCCGTCGGATCGGCGAGCTCGAAGTGCAGGTCGAGGCGTTGGGGCGGGATCTCGCGGAGGTCGAGGCCCGGATCGATGAGTCCGCCCAGGACGCGGCGGCGTCGGAGATCCGGCTCGCCGACGAGACCACGCGTCGCCATCAGTTCGAAGCCGCGCGTACCGAAGCGGTCGCCACCCTGGAGGACGCCCGGGACGGGCTCGCCGCGGCCGATCGCGACCGAATCCGACTGGAATCGGCGGTGCGGGGTGTCGATGCCCGCGAGACCGAGCTGCAGGAACGACTTCGCCGGCTTGCCGAGAAGGCGAGGCCGTTCGCCGCGGACCTCGACATGCACCGTGTCCAGCGACTGCGGGCGTCCAATCGCGTCGACGTCCTCGTGGATCGGATCCACCGCCTCGATGCCGACCTTCGCGGGGAAGAGGAGCGGATCGTCCGGCTCGATGATCGGCGGTCGGATCTCACGCGGCGGATCGCCGGAAACCGTGACGAGCGGACTGGAACCGAGACACGGCGTCATCTTCTCGAGGAGATGGCCACCGCGGGTGAAGGCATCGGCGATGCCGTCCGAGAGGTGCTTGATCTCTCCGAAACGGTCGACGGAATCCTCGGACCGCTCTCGGATCACATCGACGTCGACCGGGACGACGCGGAAGCGATCGAAGCGGCGCTCGGAACGCATCTTCAGGCCGTAGTCGTCGAGTCGTCCAGCGTCGCCGACGAGATTCTTCGCCGGCTTCCCGAGCTTCAGGGCCGGGTCGAACTTCTTCCCATCAGCCGGTTCACCCCGGGGTCCGCGCCCACGACGCGGATCAGCGCGGCCATCCGGGCGACCGAGGAACTGATCGAGGCCGCGAGCCTGGTTCGCGCCGACCCCAGGGTCCTCGGCGTGGTCGAATTCCTGCTCGGGGACACGCTCGTCGTCGACGACTTCCCGTCCTGCCGCCGGCTGGCACGCCGTGGCATCGGGCGGCGACTGGTGAGCCGTGACGGCCACGTGCTCGGTGCCGCCGGGGAAGTGGTCTTTCGATCCGCCGCCGGCCGCGAGGAAGGCCACGGGCTGCTCGGTCGAAAGGCGGAACTGACGGAACTCGAAGGGATCGGCTCGAGGCTCGAGAAGGTGCGGCAGGAACTCGAAGGCGAGGCGTCCACGCTCGACGCGGAGCACTCCACTCGAGGCGAGCGTCGGCACGATCTCTCCGAGAACCTCCGGTCCGCTCGGGCGGAAGAGGTGGAGCAGCGGTACGCGATCGACCGGACCTCCCAGATGATCGACCGGATCGCCCGTGAACGCGGGGAGCTCGAAGGCGAACAGTCCGAGATCGTCGAACAGCTCACGTCGGTCCATCTCGAACGCCGGCGTCTCGACGGCGAGCGGGCGATGGCCATCGAACACGAGGCGACGATCGCCGCCAGCCTCGAGGCTTCGCGAGTCCGGCTCGCAGAGGTCTCCGAGGCCTCGGATGCCGCCATGGAATCGGTGGCCGCGGAACGCACCCGGCTCGGCGAGATCAACGCCCGCCTCGAATCCACCCGGCGAGAACGAACCCGCATGTCGGCGGCGCTCGAGGAGTCCGATCGCCAGCTCGACCGCGGTCGGGAACAGATCGCGGAGCGGCGGGGTCGGATCACCGAGTATCTCGAGGCGATCGCGGCGGCCGAGACCGAGGTCGCCGCCTCGACCGCCACCCTCGAAGGGATGGACGGACGGTTCGCCGAGAACGACCAGGCCATCGAAACCGCGACCGAGCGTCTCGAGACGACGGCGACCTCGCTCGAGGCCGCGCGGGTCGAGGCCGGTCGGCTGGATCGCGACGCCCACGCGGTCGAGATGTCGCGGCGCGAGATCGAGATCAAGCGGGAGGGGCTCGAGGAATCCGTGCTGGAGGAACTCGGCGTCGATCCGCACCAGCTCCGTGATTCGGCGCCGACACCGGTGGCGGGCGAGGAGGCGGTCCCCTTCGACCGCGCCGCGGCGATCGAGGAGTCCGAGTCGCTTCGGGTCGAGATCAAGCGGCTCGGCAACGTCAATCTCGACGCGATCGACGAGCTGCAGGAACTCGAAGTGCGGAACGAGGATCTTTCGACCCAGTTGGAGGACATCGATTCCGCCCGCGTCCTGCTCACGGATCTGATCGAACGGCTCGACGCCGCGTCGCGGATCCGTTTCGAGGAGACGTTCAACCGTGTTCGCGAGAACTTCGCGGGATCCCAGGGCATGTTCCGCCGGCTCTTCGGCGGTGGCAGCGCCGATCTCTACCTGCTCCCCGACGAGGACGGTGCGATCGACTGGCTGGAGTCCGGCATCGAGATTCGAGCGAAGCCCCCCGGCAAGGAACCGCGGGTCATCAGCCAGCTCTCCGGCGGCGAGAAGACGATGACCGCGGTCGGTCTTCTCATGGCCATCTTCCAGAGCAAGCCCTCGCCCTTCTGCATCCTGGACGAGGTGGATGCGGCCCTCGACGAAGCCAACGTCGAGCGCTTCTGCAACGTCGTCCGTCAGTTCCTCGACCAGTCGCACTTCATCGTGATCACCCATCACAAGCGGACCATGCAGGCCTGCGATCGCCTCTTCGGCGTCACCATGCCGGAACGCGGCGTGAGTCGGCGAGTGACGGTGAAGTTCGACGAGGTCGGCCACGATGGCCGGATCAACGGCGAAGCGGTGCGGCGGGCCGATGAGGAGGTCGTGGAATCCGCAGCCGTCCGGTCGCCCGAGATCGAGACCGAACCGATCGACCCGGCGTCACTCCGGGGCGGAGAGGCCGGCCGGTCGGCCGCGACCGAGACGTCCGGCAGCCGACTCGCGGAGGCGTGGGAGGACTGATCCGGGCTTCTGCTGCGGCTCACCCGGTCGTCGAGGCCGCGGGAGCGACGGCGATCCGCGACCGGATGCGGGCGGCGAGTCGGTCGAAGTCGGCGGCGAGGGTCTCGAGAAGATCACGCCGCGCCGGCGATGGATCGGCCGTCGCGAGACTCGCGGCGAGCGCCGAGAGGTACCCACACGCCTTGTCCTGCGTGAGCAGGATCCGACGTTCGAACGTCTCGCCACCGGCGAGGAGCAGTCCGATCGTCTCGCGGTTGGCGATCCGGTTCCGGGCGTCGGTCTCGATGATCGGGAGGCCGTCGACGTCGGTCGAGATCCTCGGCGGGTCGTCGAGGAGCAGGCGCAGGTCCGCCGCCCCGTCCTTCGCCGCCGCCGCGATGTCGCGAAGGACCGTCGCGGTCGCCTCGGACGGGGACTTGATCGCCAGCACGTCCGCGACCTTCATCTCGTCGGCGAGGAGGTCGAGGAGCAACGCATAGCCGTGATCGAGTCGTCGATCCTCCGCGTCGATCGCGCCATCCGCGGCCGCGAACGGTGCATCGAGGGTCGGATGGCAGCCACCGATGGACGATGCGGTCGTCACGGCGAGAAGGAATCCCACCGCGGGGCGTTGGCGTGCTGGACGAGCCATGTGAAGACCGTAGCAGGCGGCGGCGCGGGCGTCAGGCCCGCAGTTCACGGACCGCGCGATGCGTTTCCGCGTGCAGGTCGGCGGTGAGCGTCGGGGTGGCCGCGTATCCCCCGGAGAGGACGAGCGTCGTCGGGATCCCCCGTTCGAACAACTCGGTCAACACCCGGCGTTCCCGGCGTCGCAAGCCCTCCCGGGTCATGGCGAGGCGCCCGTAGCGATCCCCCACGACCACGTCGACGCCGGAAAGCAGGAAGACCAGATCGGGACGGGCCCGATCGATCGCGGCGCCGAGGTGTCGTTCGAGAAGGGAGAGGTACTCGAGGTCCCCACAGTGATCGGGGAGCGGGACGTCCATGTCGCTCGGTGGCTTCCGCATCGGGAAGTTCCTGGCGCCGTGCATCGAGAACGTGAAGACCGAATCATCGTCCGCGAAGCACAGGGCGTTCGCGTTGCCCTGATGGACGTCGAGGTCCACGATCAACGCCCGGCGGATCTCCTCCTCGCGCTGGAGCACCCGGATCGCGATCGCCACGTCGTTGAGCACGCAGAAGCCTTCACCGTGATCGGGGCAGGCATGATGGGTCCCCCCCGCCAGATTTCCGCTCACCCCGTCCTCGAGCGCCTGCCATGCCGCGAGCATCGTGCCGCCCACCGCGAGCCGGGAGCGACGAACGAGCGCGGGAGACCACGGAAGTCCCAGACGGCGCTCCTCGGCGCGGCCGAGCCCCCCGGTCCTGAGTCGCTCCAGGTAGGCCTCATGATGCGCGAGTCCGATCTCCGACCAGGACGCCTCCTCGGGCGTCATGATCGTCGCTTCGCGAAGAATGCCCTCCTCGAGGAGGATCCGACGAAGCGCCGAGAACTTCCGCATCGGAAAGGGGTGCCCCTCCGGGAGCGGGATCTCGTAGTCGACATGAAAGGCGCACCGCATCTTCGTGGACCGGCGGTCAGCCCAGACGCCGTACGAGGGCGTCGGCGAACGCCTCGGTTCCCAGCGATCCGCCGAGATCGCCCGTTCGTTCGCCCTCGCCGACCGCGGCGTTGTACGCGACCTTGATCCGATCCGCGGCCGCCGCGATCGCCGCGTCGCCGGTGCGGTTGGCGATGTGGTTGAGCATCATCACCCCGCTCATGGTGATGGCGAGCGGATTCGCGAGGCCCTTGCCCGCGATGTCCGGCGCGGAGCCGTGGACCGCTTCGAAGACCGCGTTCACCTCGCCGAAGTTCGCGCCCGGGGTCACGCCGAGTCCGCCGACGAAGCCGGCGCAGAGATCGCTGACCACGTCGCCGTAGAGATTCTCGCAGAGGAGGATGTCGAAGTTGGTCGGATCCTGAACCAGTCGCATGCAGGCCGCGTCGATGATCAGTTCCTCGTACTCGATGTCCGTGTAGTCGGCCTCGTGCACTTCCTTCGCGCACCGGATGAAGAGTCCGTCGGACTTCTTCATGATGTTCGCCTTGTGGAAGACCGTGACCTTCTTCCGGCCCCGGCTGCGGGCGTATTCGAACGCGAACTTCGCGATCCGGTAGGAGGCCTTCTCGGTCGCCACCTTGAGGCTGGTCACCACACCCGGGGTGATCTCGTTCTCGATGCCGGCATAGAGGCCTTCGGTGTTCTCCCGGACGACCACCAGGTCGACGTCCCGGTATCGCGTGTCGACGCCCTCGATCGATCGCACCGGCCGAACCGCGCCGTAGAGGTCGAGGGTCTTCCGAAGGGCGACGTTCACGGACGAGAACCCTCCGCCGATCGGCGTGGTGCAGGGCCCCTTCAGGGCGACGCCGACCTGCTGGATCGCGTCGATCGTCTCCCGGGGGAGCAGGTCCGGATGGCCGTGCTCCAGCGCCGCCACGCCCGCGTGGCAGGGGATCCACTCGATGCTGGCGTCGCCACCCTCGAGGGCCGCGTCGATGATGCGGCACGCCGCGGAGGTGACTTCGGGGCCGATGCCGTCGCCGGGGATGAGAACGGATCCGTGTTGCACGCGTGGTTTCCTGCCGGTGTGGTGACGAGCCCGAGGCCGGATCGCAGAGCGACCCTGAATCGACCCGGGCCACTCAGGATACGCGACCGACACCTTCCCCGGCGCGGGTCCGGTCGGCTAGGGTGTCCGAATGCCCGGATCGGACGGACATCCCGTGGACCTCGCGGTGATCGGAGGCGGCATCGCCGGACTCTGGATCCTCGACGCGGCGGTTCGCGCCGGTCGCAATGCGATCCTCATCGAGGCATTCGAGCTCGGCCACGGACAAAGCGTCGCCGCTCAGGGCATCATCCACGGCGGGCTGAAGTACACCCTTCGCGAGCGGGATCTGGACGCCGCGGGCGCGATCGCGGACATGCCGGCCTTCTGGCGGAATCGTCATGAGTCCGGCGACGGGGACGGACCGGATCTTCGCGCGGCCAGGATGAGCGCGCCGTGCACGTGGATGTGGCGGACCGACTCCCTCGCGTCCCGGTTGGGAATGCTCGGCGCGAAGGCCGCCTTGCGGACCCGTCCCGAGACGGTGCCCGAGGGGGAACGTCCCCCCCTGCTCCGGGCGGCGTCCGGAGCGGTGCTCCGGGTGGCCGAGCCCGTCTTCGACACCCGATCGGTCCTCGGAGCGATCGCCGCCGGCCACACCGATCGGATCTTCGGCGTGGACGGACCCGAGGGGATGGAATTCGCGTCGGCCGGAGGGCGGGTTGAACGGTTGATCCTCCGGTCCGGAAGCGGCGAAGTCGTGGTTCGGCCGGCGTCGGTGGTGCTGGCCGCCGGAATCGGAAACGAGGCGCTGCTGGCTCGACTCGGCCTCGATGCCGCGGTGGCGCAACGCCGTCCACTCCACATGGCCCTGGTGCGCGGCCGATCGCTTCCCGAATTTCATGGGCACTGCGTCGACGGGAACAAGACCCGGGTCACCATCACCAGCGCCCGTGACGATGCAGGCCGCACGATCTGGCAGCTCGGAGGCGATCTGGCGGAGCGTGGCGTCGATCGGGACGACATGGCCCAGCGTCAAGCGGCCTCCGAGGAACTTCGAGGCGTCCTGCCCGCGTTCGATCTCGACCGGATCGACGACCTCGAGTGGTCCTCGTATCGAGTGGATCGGGCGGAACGACGAACCCGCGCGGGACTCCGCCCCGACGACGCCGAGGTCATATCGCTTCACGACGGCCGTCTGGTCACCGCATGGCCGACCAAGTGGGCGCTGGCCCCGCGACTCGCGGCGGCGGTGCTCGAAGCGACGGAAGGCGTCGCCGGTTCCACCGGAGACGCGTCGGCGTCCGCCGAGCTCCCCGAGGTGTTCGAAACCCTGCGGCGACCCGGCATCGCGGCCTTTCCATGGGAGGAGCGATCGTGGACCAGTCATCACGACGTCGTCTCGGCCGAACCGGCCTGACCCCGAGCCCGATCGGCTTCGGCGCGTTCAAGATCGGAAGGAACGAGGGCGTCAAGTACGAGCACGGCTACGCCCTTCCGGACGAGGATGCCTGTGCGAGCCTTCTGAACGCGGTCCTTGATCAGGGGATCAACCTCGTCGACACCGCCCCGGCCTACGGCTCGAGCGAGGAGAGGATCGGCCGCCATCTCGCATCGCGGCGAGACGAGTTCATCCTGTCCACCAAGGTGGGCGAGACGTTCGCGGACGGCGTGGGGCGATTCGATTTCTCGGCCGAAGGGGTTCGGTCGAGCATCGAGCGAAGCCTCGTCCGACTCGGCACCGACCGGCTCGATCTGGTGTTCGTGCATTCCGACGGAGACGATCTCGCCATCATCGAGCGGACCGGGGTGCTGGACACGCTGGTCGAACATCGGGACCGAGGCGACCTTCGATTCATCGGTTTCAGCGGCAAGACCGTGGAGGGCCACCTTCGTGCGATCGAGTCGGGCGTGGTCGACTGCCTGATGGTCGAGTACCACCCGTTGGACGAGCGTCAGTCGCCGGTCATCGACGCCGCGACCACCAACGACGTCGGCATCGTGATCAAGAAGGGGCTCGCGTCCGGAAGACTCGCGCCCGAGGCCGCGATCCCCCACTGCCTCTCGCCGTCGGGAGTGGCTTCGATGGTGGTCGGATCATTGACCGCCGCCCACCTCGAACACGATCTCGCAATCGCGAACGCGGCGATCTCGAACCCCTGACTCAATCGGTCGGGGCCGAATCCGCATCGTTCGCGTTGCGACGATCATGCCCCCCGCTGCCGGGGCCGCCGGGCTGGAAGTGAACCAGCATGTCCGGCAGCCGCTGGAGCGGGATGCACCAGCCGCCACGGGCGTCGTCGAAGAGGATTCCAAAGACCCCCACTCGCTGAAGCGGGACGATCCGACGCACCGCCGATTCGACCTTGAAGGACAGGATCGAGGGCTTGTCGCCGATCGCGAGCACGCCGTGCTTCCTGGCGTACTCGTCGGCGCGGCCTTTGGCCGTGAACGCCATCGCGTAGGGCTTCTTGTCGATGACCACCGCGAGCGGTTGCACGTTCGGAAACTGTCCCGTGCCCACGAAATACCAGCGGGGAAGCGCAAAGGCCATGGCCCAGAGCTGATCGAGGGCCGAGGGGTCGGTCCGACCTTCCATGGCCAGCTCGTCCATGCGGGTCGGGAGGAGATCGGCGGCGAGCCGATCGGCTTCGTTCGAGGCTTGCGGATCCGTCATGGGATGCGAAGCTCCATTCCGACCGCGAGCCGGGCCGGATCGTCGCCGATCACGTCGCGATTCGCATCGTGGATCTCCTGCCACCGCGAGGCCTTGCCGAGGTACTCGACCGCGATGTCGCTGAGCGTCTCGCCGGATCGGACCACGTGGATGACCACGCCCGCCTCGGTCGGTTCGCCGCGCTCGATCGCGAGCGGCGTGTCCTTCGGAGGGAGCTTGATGATCTGGCCGATCTGCAGTCGAATCGGATCGACGGTGGGATTCGCGATCGCGATCAGGGATTGCTTCCGGGGATCCCCGAACCACGCCGTCGCGATCCGTTCGAAGTTATCGCCGGCCTGGATCGTGTAGCTGGTGTAGGCGGATGCCGGGAGTTCGGCCGCGGATCGGCCTCCGCGGTCGTTCGACCCCGCAGCACTCGCGTCCGAATCGACGGTGCCGTCCGCCTCGGCGGGGTCCGGCGTGCCGGGGCGTCGCATCAGTTCGCCGCGCAGCCGGGCGGCGATCCACCGGGCGTGCGGCATGTCGAATTCACCGTTGATGCGGCCTCGATTCTGAATGGCCACCTCGAGCGGTGGCATCGACACGACTTCGCCGTCGACGATCCATGCGACCGTTCCACCCACCATCGCGAAACTCGCTTCACGAACCTCGGTCACCGCGTCGCTCTCGAGGAGGAAGGCGACCCGCGGGCGCCCTTCGTTGTTCTCGAAGGCATCCGCATCCGAGACTCTTCCGTCGAGACGGAGTCCACGGAGCTCGTCGTCACGGACGAGAAGGAATCGTCCTTCCTCGCCCGCCGAGTCCGCACGTGTTCCAGTCACGACGCCCAGCACGGCGCCTCCGCCACGAACCGAGCACCAGCTCGCGATCGGAACCCACGCGGTCCCCTCCGGGCCACCGGGGCGCGGATCGATGGAGCCGGCAAGGCTCGCTCGCGCCGCCTCGACGTCGATCGAGGGATCTTCGGGCGAGACGGCTTGGAGGAGGTAGATCCCTGACGCACGAAC
>JAACEA010000062.1 GCA_009936695.1 Planctomycetia bacterium | reverse complement strand
GAACGTCACCACCGAACCACCAGAGCTACGATCGAGTCACATGAAGTCTGCAAGCCCAATCATCGCGATCACCCTCCTTCTCCTCCTGCCGGCGTCGGCGGCCTTTGCCCAGAAGGGCGAGAACAGCTGGCTCAATTCGAGCGGTGGCGATTTCGACGTCCCCTCGAACTGGTCCCAGAACGTGGTTCCGGGCTCCTTCGAAGCGGCGGTGTTCGATCTCGGCGCGACCCTCGAGTACGAGGTCTTCGGTACCGACGTGGACGTCGGCGAACTCATCTTCGGTCGGGACGACGTGACGCTTCGGCTTCCAGGCTCCGGCGCAAGACTCGACGCGGGCTCGCTCTTCATCGGCGGACGGAGCACGAACACGGCGCTTCGGCCCGGAAGTCTCCGCATCGAACTCCTCGCTGACGCCTCGTCCTTCCTCAACACCATCGAGGTCGGCAAGAACGGTTTCGCGAGCCGACTCGAACTCTCCCCGTCGACGAGCATCGACACCAGTTTCCTCGACATCCGACTCGCATCCACCCTCCGACTCGAGCTCGACCAGCAGTCCGGTGGCGGCTCGAATCCGATGATCCAGTCCAAAGGCGGCTCGAGCCTGCTGGGAACGCTCGAGATCGCCCCGGGCGAGGGTACCGCCCTGCCGCCACTCGGAACTTCGGTCCCCCTCATCGAGGTGATCGGTGGATTCGGGGGAACGTTCTCGACGATCGTGACCTCGGGTGAGCCCGGCCGCCGAATCGATCCGATCTTCCAGAACTTCAGCGGTTTCGGAGCACCTGATCTTCTCGTCGGCGTCGTGGTCGCGGAGGACACCACGAACGTCCCGGACGAGATCGAGGATCTTGGAATCAGCGGTGCGACGTTCGCGATCGAAGCGACCGACCTGAACGGCGACGGTCTCGACGAGATCGTGATCGCCACCGAGGCCGGCAAGCTCAACATCTACAGCCCGACCGGAAGCGGAGGCTTCTCCGGCCCCTTCGACTACATCCTGGGCAGTTCGCCCACCGACATCGCCAGCGGTGACTACGACGGTGATGGAACCAACGACCTCGCGATCTCGAACTTCGGCGACGACGATCTCACCATCCTGTTGAATCCCCTCGCGGATCCCTCGAGTCTCCAGCCCGCGGCGGATCTCGCCGTGGATGCGGGCCCCTCGGCGGTGATGACGACGAACCTCGGGACCGCCGGGTCGAGCAACTTCCTCTTCGCCGATGGCGATGACATCGTGGTGGTGTCGAAGTCGAGTGACACCGCGACGGGATATCGATCCCAGGGCGGCGGGGTGTTCGCGAAGACCGCGGATGTCCAGGTCGGCGACGAGCCCGGCCCGTCCGCCCCGATCGACGACGAGAACAAGAAGGACCCCGATGCGCCGCTGGGCGTGGGTGGAAGATCGACCGGACTCCAAGGCCAGACTTCGGGAATCCTCTCCATCGTCCAACCGAACCAGGTCACCGGTGGCCTCGACGTCACCGCCACGGTGGGCCTCTCGGGACTGCCGGTCGGCGTCGCCGCCGCGGACCTCGATGACGACGGCGTGGCGGAGTCGATCGTGGCGACCGACCTCGGCACGCTCGACATCATCAGCGGGACGACCTCGTTCAGCCGCAGCACCATTCCCCTGCCGCCACCACGCACGGCCACCGCGATCACCGCCGGGCGATTCGATTCGACGCCGGGCTCGGAGATCGTCGTCGGCGTCGTGAACGCCGATGGCACCGCCCCCGCCCTGCTCGTCTACCGTCCCCGAACCGGTGCCTCGGGCTTCGGTGGGATCCAACTCGACCTCATCAACGAGATCTCGCTCGATACCGCCGCGACCGCGCTGGCCCTCGGCATCGGCGAAGCATCCACGACCTTCGCGGGCTCGCCCGACCAGCCCACGCTCAGCGTCGGCGGCGGCGGGGGTTCCGGGGAGACGCCCGAAGTGACGCTGCTGGGCCTGGTCACGACCGACGTCCCGGACTGCAACAAGGCGGACTTCAACGGCGATGGCAAGGTCAGCGGTGCCGATCTCTCCTTCATCCTCAGCTACTGGG
>JAACEA010000486.1 GCA_009936695.1 Planctomycetia bacterium | reverse complement strand
TTCGAGGAGGTTGCCCAGCTCGCGAAGACCTTCGACGAGAAGGACGGAAGCGCCGGATACGAGTACCGCATCTACGCGCTTCGAAACGCCCGGGCCAACGAGATCAAGAACACCGTCGAATCCCTGGTGTCATCGCTCACGCGAAGCGATTCCGGTTTCGGTGGATTCGGCTTCCGCACCCGGAGTCGAGGCGACCAGGTCCGAAACGGACTCGGCACCATCGCGGTCGAGGTCGATGACCGCCTGAACGCGCTGATCGTCAGCGGGCAGGGGGATCGGTTCGATCTGGTCGAGGAACTCATCAATTCGCTCGACGTCCCGACTCCGGACGACGAGCGACGGATCGTTCGCTACTACCGGGTCCCCGGGGCGGACGTCTCGCTGCTCGAAGAGGTGCTCTCCGACGCGCTGGGCGGCGGAGAGACCGAATTCCGCTGGTGGCGGGACGACGACGACTCGACCGGGCCGAAGATCTTCGCCGACTCGCGTTCCGGGACGTTGTTCGTCGTGGGCAGCGAAGGGGAGCAGGCCAGCGTCGGCGCGATTCTCGACGACTTCTCGGGGCTGCTCGCGGACGGCGATTCGGTGGTGGAGGTCGTTCGCACGGAGTTCGCCGATTCCGACGACGTGGCCCGCGCCGTCGGACGGTTCCTCCGAGAGCGGCGTCAGATCGCCGGCGCCTCCGCGACGGTGGTGGTCACCCCGATCGACGCCTCCGGCGCGATGATCGTCGCCGGTGCCGAGGACGACGTCCGGATGGTCAAGGATCTCGTGGCCCGAATCGACGCGCCCGACATGACCGGATCGCGGTCGCTCGAGATCGTGGTGATCGAGCGCGGCGACGCCGCCGACATGGCGGCCCTGATCGGCGCCCAGTTCGACCGCCGCGGCGGCGACGGGGGGGTCATCACGCCCGACGCCCGGACCAACTCGGTCCTGGTCAACGCGCCCGCGTCCCTCTATCCGCAGATCGCGGCGTTGATCAAGCGACTCGACGCCCCCGACGACACCACCGAGAGCGTGATCCGCACCTACAACCTGGAGGTCGCGGATGCCGGCGAGGCGAGCCGGATTCTCGAGGAGACGCTCCGACTCGACGAGAACGGGCGAACCACCGGCATCTCGATCGCGATCGAGGATGATCCGGATGCCGCGCCGATCGAAGTCCAGGCCACGATCGTGGCCGACCGGAGGTCGAACTCGATCGTCGTGACGGCGACCCGGCAGAGCCTGCCGGTCATCGAGTCGATTCTCGCCAAGCTCGAGGACGCACCCGCCCGAAGTCCCATCGAGTATCGGATCATCCCCCTGGAGTTCGCGCCGGCGGTCGACGTGTCCTACACCCTGGACCGGCTGCTGCTCGCCCGCGGCATCGACTGGCAGGACGTCGCGGTCGACTACAACCGATTCGAGAACCAGCTCATCGTCGGGGCGACGCCGGACCAGTTCGAGGTGATCGACACGATCCTCTCCGAGTTGGACGTGCCCGGCACCCGGACCCGGAAGACCGACTTCGTCGCCCTGCAGTTCGCGGACGCGATGAAACTCAAGGATGCGCTCGGGAACTTCTACGGTCCGTTCGCCCTCGAGGCGGACACGCCCGGAAAGCAGAACGTGCGGATCATCGCCGACGAGGCGACGAACAGCCTGGTGATCACCGCCGCGGATGCGGAATGGGCGGGCATCCTCGCGCTGGTCGACCAGCTCGACAGCGAGGAATACGACGCCTCCCTCCAGCTCGCGGTGATTCCGCTCGTCTATGCGGACGCCCGAAGCGTCGCACGAGCGATCAACGACGCGTTCCGTCCTCAGGTCGAGGCGGCTCGGCGCAGTGGCCGAACGTCGAATCGCGAGGAGCCTCGGCAGGCCGACGGTGACCGCGCGGGACGGGATCGGGGCGAGCAGGCGCCGCCGGTCTTGATGCAGAGCGAGGAGTGGGTGAGCGCGAGCGCGGAGATCCAGACCAACTCGCTGGTGGTGTCGGCCAATCGTCAGAACCTCCAGAAGATCGAACGGATCATCTCCCAGCTCGACGTCGCCGAGTTCGTGCGCCTTCCGGCTCCGAGACTGATTCCGGTCGGCTCCGGCGACCCGGAGTCGCTGGCCGCCGCGCTCCGGACGATCTATCTCCCGGAAGGCCAGAACCGGGGCGGCACCCTCCGCATCGTGGGCGACCGGCCGTCCAACGCGGTCATCGTCCGGGCCGACGACGAGGAGTTCACCCAGATCCGGACGCTCGCGACGGCGCTGCAGCAGGAGTCGGACGTGAAGGGCGTGTCCGTCCGGGTGGTTCGACTCGAATCCGCGCCCGCGGCCCGGGTCGCCGAGTCGGTTCGCGCGGCCTATGCGACCAAGGCCTCCCAGGCGAAGGTTCCATTCTCGATCGACGTCGACCCCGTCGGAAATGCGCTCGTGATCGCGTCGACCGGTCCGTTCTTCGACGAGGTCTCCGCGACGATCGGCGAAATGGACCGGCTTGCGCCGGCGGCCGGACAGGGGATCTTCCTGATCGACCTCGAGAACGTCCCCGCAAGCGTCGCGGAACGGGCGGTGAAGCGGATCGGGCTCGACAAGGCGCAGCCGGCGGACTCCACGTCGCGACTCGTGGTGGAGCCGATCAAGATCTCCACGGTGGAGGGGCGCAACGCCCTGTTGGTGGTGGCGAACCCCGCCGACCGCGAGACCGTGGTGGGGATCCTCAAGGCGATCGACGCCCAGCCGGAAGCCGATCTTGCGACCAACGAAGTCCGCGTGGTGCAGCTGCAGCAGGCGGAGGCCGCCGCGGTCGTCGCCCTCATCGATCAGGTGATCGACCCCGCGGGCGGCGGACCCGACGGCACCGCGATCGCGTCGGCGGTGAAGGAACAGATCCGTCGGCTGAACGTGGTCGGTGGTCGGGCCGCTCCGATCTCGCTCGACCTCGCGCGTCCGATCCGCGTCACCGCGGACGTCGCCGGCAACTCGATCCTCATCAGTTCCACGCCCGCGAACACGCGGGCCCTGGTGGAGGTCGCACGCCTCTTCGATCGGCTTCCGACCACCGAGGCCCTCACCGTCCAGATCTTCCCGCTCGAGAACATGGCCGCGGATCGGTTCGTGGGGATCGTGGAGGATCTCTTCGAGCAGGGCCGCGACCTCGCGGTGCTGCCGGGTTCCGACATCCCGGCGATGCCGGAAGGGGCGATCGGGGAGTCGCTCACGGCGCGTGCGGCCCTGACCGTCGATGAACGGACCAACACCGTGATCGCGGTGGGCAAGGAGTCCGCGGTCGCCTTCGTCGAGGTGATGGTCGGCAAGCTCGACTCCGAGGTGGGGACGGGCTGGGTGGAGGCCCGGGTGATCCCGTTGAAGTACGCGGACGCCGGCGACCTCGCCGACTTCGTGCAGGCGGCGGTGGTCGAAGGCCAGACCGACATCCCCGGCGGAACCCCCATGCAGACGCAGGTCGCCCGGATGCGGGCGATGCGGCTTGGTGGGGACCGGGCCGTGGAGAGCGACGTCTTCGTCCCGCTGTCCCGGCTCATGGTCAAGGCGGATCCCCAGTTGAACGCCCTCGTGGTGGTGGCGAGCCCGCCCAACCTCGCGCTGGTCGAGGAACTGGTCGCGATGCTCGACATCGAAGCCGCGGCGCCCGGCGCGGCGGTTCGCATCTACGCCGTCGAGCACGGGTCGTCGGAACGGATCACCACCGTGATCCGGCAGCTCTTCGAGCAGCAGTATCGTTCGGGCCTGATTCGCGACGAGGATCGGATCAAGGCCGTCCCCGACGTCCGCACGAACTCGATCGTGGTGTCGACGAGCGGCCGAAGCTTCGAACTCTTCGAGGATCTGCTGGCCCGGCTCGACGTCGAGGTGCCGGTCGATTTCCGCGAGATCCGGATCATCGAGCTCGTCAATTCGAGCGCGTCCCGGCTCGCGCCGATGATCCAGTCGTTGATGGACGCCCGTCTCGATCGACTTCGTCGGGTGCAGCCCGAGACGGCCGAGCTCGAGCAGGCCGTGATCATGTCCGACGATCGCTCGAACTCGCTGATCGTCGCCGCCGGCAACGACACGTTCGACGTGGTGGAGCGGCTCGCCTCGGATCTGGACCTCGACTCGATCGGCGATGCCGCCGACATTCGCGTGGTTCCGGTGACCCGGGGCGGACTGGAGCGGGTGGCGCGGGCCGTCGAGCAGGTGATGGAACGTCGATACGCGGATCTTCCCGCCGACGTCGCCCGCCGGCAGCGACCGCTGGTGATCACCGATCCCCGGACCAACTCGCTGCTGGTCGCGGCCAGTCCGGAGGATCGTCGTTCGATCGAGGATCTCGTGGAACGGCTTTCCGAGACACCGATGAACTCCGCGGTCGAGATCGAAGTGCTCACGCTCGACTCGGGGTCGGCCCGCGAGATGGCACCGAGACTCGAATCCCTGATGCGGGACCGCATGCAGAGTCTCGGCGAGGCCGAGGGTCCGAGCGACCGGGTCTCGATCGAGCCGTTGGAGGGAAGCAATTCGTTGATCGTGGCCGCGAGTCGCGAGAACCAGGTGGTGGTCCGGGATCTCGTCGACGTCCTGATGCAGGCGCAGTCCGATCGCATCGGCGGACACGGCCTCGAGATCATTCCGGTCGCCCGCAACCGGGCGTCGGATCTCGTCGATCTCGTCGAAGACCTCTACGTCGAGAGCGAGAATCGCCGCCGGGGCGAGGAGGTCGTGCGGGTCAACGCCGACGACCGCATCAACGCGATCCTCGCGACCGGCACGCCTGCGGACATCGAGGCGATCCGCGACCTGGTCTCGCGGCTTGATTCCGAGCAGCCCGGTGCGATCGTCGAAGTGAAGTACGTTCCGCTGGCGTCGGCCAACGTCCTGGAGACGGTCGCCCTGATCGAGAGCGTGCTCGACGGTGGCGGCGGTCGTCGCGGACGGGCCGG
>JAACEA010000061.1 GCA_009936695.1 Planctomycetia bacterium | reverse complement strand
GTGCCACCGTGGATTTCTTGCCCCGGATGTCGACCCACGTCCATGGACCGAAGGAGATCCGACGAGGGAGGTTGGGAAGTTTCTGCCGATTCACCGTCGAAGATATCAAACACCCGGACCTGAAATCGAAGACCCGGGTCTGCGGCGTTTCATTCGACGGCGTTTCCTGAAACGACACCGCGATTGCAGGCTCGGACATCGCGGCGTTTTCTCGATCGATGTGGAAGATTCGTGCATTCGCGATCGACTCCGTCATAATGAGAAAATTCGATTTGCAAGCACGGTCCCGGGTCCGGGTCGTGTTCGAATCCAACTGAATCATCGGTATCGGAGCGCACCTTGAAGAGACATCTCCTGATCGGTCTTCTTTCCACTGGAATCGCGATGACGGCGATCGCATCCGATTCGTCGGACCGACTGGAGCTTCGCAACGCCACGCTCGAGATGCCTTCGGTCCCGATGGCGGAGCGGGCCGCACGGATCGCCGCCTCTTCGAATCGGACGTCCGACCGCCATGTGGTAGTGCGACTGGCTTCGGTGCCGACCGATCGCGAGAAAGCCGAACTGGAGCGGGACGGTCTTCGCCTGGTCACCTGCGTCGCCCCGACGGTATGGATCGCATCGACGAAGCCGTCCGCCGTCGAGACACTCGATTCGATCGCGTCGCGACTGGAGTGGATCGGGGCGCTTCCGACGGAAGCCAAGATCCACCCCTACCTCGCCGCGGGGAGAATTCCGGACTGGACGGTGGCGAACGATGCGATCGACGCGTTCATGGATGGCCGGGAGTTCGACATCCGGCGACTGGCGGAACAGATCGACGCGATGGGAGATCCCGAGATCGCGATCTATGCCATCGCACATTCGGACGTCGACCTCGGCGACTTCGAGGAGACGATCGCGATGATCGGTGGGAAGGTCCGGTCGAGGATCACCACGGTCAACGGCCTGATGGTCCGGCTTCGGATGTCCGCCGTCGATCGGCTGGCCATGTCCGACGACACGCTCTGGATCGAGCCCGCGCTTCCCCCGCTCGAGGCGAACAACGAATCGAATCGGATGAACACGCAGGTCGACGAGGTCCGCGAGGCTCCGTACGGACTCGACGGGTCCGGGGTCACGGTGATGGTGTATGACGGCGGATTCGCGGATGCGTCGCATCCCGACTTCGGCGGGCGACTCACGGTGCGTGATTCGAGCGGTCAATCGAGTCACGCCACGCACGTCTCGGGAACGGTCGGCGGCGACGGATCCAATTCCGGTGGAACCAATGCCGGAATGGCACCCGGGGTGACGATCGAAAGCTACGGATTCGAGCAGGAGGGAGGCCTCTCCGAGGGGTTCCTCTACACCGATCCCGGGGATCTCGAAGCGGACTACGCCGATGCGATCCTCAACCATGGCGCGGTCGTCGCGAACAACTCGATCGGGACCAACACGGCCCCGAACGGTTTTCCCTGCGAGTGGACGGGCGACTACGGGGTCACCAGCAACCTGATCGACTCCGTGGTCCGGGGTGGCCTGGGCGCGCCGATTCGAATCGTCTGGGCCAACGGCAACGAACGCCAGACCGATCGGTGCGGGGAATTCTTCAACACCACGGCGCCACCGGCCTGTGCGAAGAACCACATCACGGTGGGTGCGACGAACTCCAACGACGATTCGATCACCTCCTTCACCAGCTGGGGACCGTCCGACGATGGTCGCATCAAGCCCGACATCACGGCACCGGGCTGTCAGAGCGACGGTGACAACGGCGTCACCAGCACCGTGCCCGGGGGCGGATACTCGAGTTATTGCGGCACTTCGATGGCGTCGCCGACCGCGACCGGCATCGCCGCGTTGATCATCCAGGACTGGCGGCAGCGGTATCCCGATCGAGAGGACATCAGGAACAGTTCCCTGAAGGCGCTGCTCGCCAACTCCGGTGACGACCTCGGGAATCCCGGTCCCGACTGCCAGTATGGATTCGGAACGATCCGGGCCCGGCAGGCGATCGACGCACTTCGGTCGGACGCGGTCATCGAGAACGAGATCGCGGACGGCGACGTGGCCGAATATCTCGTGATCGTCGAACCGGGCGATCCTGAACTCCGAGTCACCCTCGCGTGGGATGATCCGCCGGCGACTCCGCTGGCCGCCACCGCACTGGTGAACGATCTCGATCTGGTGGTCACCGACCCTTCCGGAAACCGTTGGTTCTCCTGGACCATCGATCCCTCGGATCCTGGTGCTCCGGCGACTCGAAGTGGCGAGGATCGGCGGAACAACATGGAACAGGTCTCGGTCCAGGCGCCGGCCGCCGGGGCGTGGCGGATCCGGATCAGGGGACATGCGGTTCCGGTCGGTCCGCAGGAATACGGACTCGCCGCATCGCCGAGCCCGACGTCGTGCAGCTCGACCGGAATCGTCGGATTCGGCCGCTCGTTCGTCCGTCCCGAGACGATCGTCCCCATCACGGTCGTCGACTGTGATCTCAACACCGATGACGACGTCACCAACACCATCGCGGTGGACGTCTGGAGCGATGACGATCCATTGGGATTCCAGACCGTGCTCACCGAGGTCGATCCCGCCGCCGCGAATTTCCTCGGGTCCGTGGAACTCACCTCCGATCCGGACGGGTTCGGTCTCCACGCGGTCGATGGCTCGACGATCTACGTCAGGTATCGCGACGCGAACGATGCCGGCGGTGGCACCGATGTCGTACTGATCGACACCGCGATCGTCGACGGGATGATCGAGGCGCCGACTTCGGTCGAGGCCGTCGAATTCGGAGCGAACTACGCGGCGATCCGAGTCGTCTCGGATGAACCGGTTCGCGTATCGGTGATGTACGGGCTTTCCTGCGACAACCTGGCCGAGGAGACGTCGAGTTCGTCGTTCTCTTCCGACCAGACCATCGTGATCACCGGTCTCGAGGACACGTTCACCTATTACTTCCGAATCACCCTCACCGATGCCGCTGGGAACGTCGGCGAATACGGCAATGGTCCGGATTGCTTCGAATTCACGGTTCCCGATGCGATCGACTACTTCGCCGAGCAGTTCTCCGGCGGCTTCGATCTCGCCTATACGTCACTTCGATTCATCCCGGTCGAGTCCGCGGACGAAGTCGCCCCGTGTTCGGAGACCGCCACGGCACTTCCCGTGGATCCGAGCGGTGGTGTGACGATCTCGCTCGGCGACGATGCCTCGGAATCCATATCACTGCCGTTCGAATTCCCCTTCTACGGGGAATCGTGGGATTCGGTGTACGTTGGAAGCAACGGGTACCTGACCTTCGGTGCTTCGGACACGGGATACAACGAGTCCATCGCGAGCCACTTCAGCCTGCCGAGAATCTCCGCGCTCTTCGACGATCTCAACCCGAGTACGGGGGGTGTCGTCTCGTACCGCGATCTCGGAAGCCGGTTCGCGGTCAGCTGGGTCGACGTGAACGAGTACGGTACTTCGAACCAGAACACCTTCCAGGTGGTGCTCCACGCGACAGGCGAGATCGAGATCGGATGGCAGCAGATCGACCTGACCGATGCGGTCGTCGGACTTTCCGATGGAAGTGGCGTTCAGGCGGATTTCATTCCCGCGGACTTCTCCGGTTCGAGCAGCGGTTGCCTTCCTCGTCCGCCGGTCGCGAACGATCTTTCGTACGTCATCGGCATCGGTGATTCGGTGGAGATCACGCTCTCGGCCAGCGATGACGGCCCGGTGGAGGCGCTTTCCTTCATCGTCGATTCGCTGCCGGAGCGTGATCTTCGCGATCTCGCCACGGGCGCGCTGATCACCGCGGTACCGCATATCGTCTCGGGTACCGGTCCGCATCTCCGAATGGAGTCGAGCGATGCCTGGGAAGGCGTCGCGGAGTTCGTGTATCACGCGGACGACGGCGGAACGCCTCCGGAAGGGGGGCCGTCGGGTCCGGCGGTCGTGACCGTCGTCATTTCGTCCGGC
>JAACEA010000485.1 GCA_009936695.1 Planctomycetia bacterium | reverse complement strand
GACCGGCACGATGAGGCGATGGCCTTGATCGACTCGTTGACCGCGTTGTACGGGCCTCGTCGCGAGATCCGCTACGCGGCGATCGTCGTGCTCGCGAACCGAGGTGATCACGCCGGACTGCTGGAGGTCGTCCCCGCCCTCGTCGCGGACGAGCCGGCCTGGTCGCTGCCGCGGTTCCGGGAGGCCCAGTCGTCGCTCGCGATCGCGCGAGCGACGACGCCCGCGGAGCCTGCGGGCGTCGCTCGTGCCGTCGCGGCGGCGACCGTCGGCATCGAACTCGCACCCGGGGCCGTCGAGGGATACGAACTGCTCGGCGACGCGTTGGGCGTGGGAGGCCGTTGGCTTGAAGCGGCCACCGCGTATCGCCGCTGCGTCGAGCTGGCTCCGTTCGTGGCGCGGCACCATATCCAGCTGGCCGACGCGCTCGTCCGGTCCGGTGATCCGATGGCCGGCGTCGAGGTCGTCGATGCGATGGATCGGGACTTCGGCCGTTCGGTCGATGCCGCGCTGGTCAGAGCACGGGCGTTCGCGGTCTTCGGTCGGTTGGAGGAGGCGAAGGCGATTCTCGAGCAGTGTCGACGCGCCCTTCCCGATCATCCGGGCATTGCGCGGACGGACGCCGCGATTCGGCAGGCGCGCCCATGAGGTCCGCGGTGAATCTCCAAGCCTGGTCGATGATCCTCGTGATCGCGTCCGGCGGCCTGTCCGGGTGCGGGGGATCGGAGCCGGCCTCTCCTCCGACGCCGGCGGAGGACTCGTCGAGGGTCGATGGCGCGATTCCGGAAGCGGCCGCCCCCTGGTTCCGCGAATCGGCGTCCGAACGAGGGCTCGAATTCCAGATCGACGCGGCACTCGCGGCGACGCCGCGACTTCCGGAGATCGTTCCGGGCGGTGGTGCGGCGATCGACTTCGACGACGACGGTTGGTTGGATCTCTATCTGCTGCAGGCCACCGGCGCTGGTGGGAACCGGCTCTTCCGAAACCTCGGGGACGGGCGGTTCGAGGACGTGACGGCGGGAAGCGGGCTGGCGGATGTCGGATTCGCGATGGGCGTGACGACCGGCGACTACGACGCGGACGGGGACGTCGACCTCTTCGTGAGCAATTTCGGCGTGGATCGACTCTTTCGCAACGAGGGTGGGGGTCGTTTCCTCGATGTCACGGAGGTCGCGGGCGTCGGTCATCCCGGGTTCGGGGCGAGTGCGGCGTTCTTCGACGCCGATGCGGATGGTGATCCGGATCTCTACGTCACCAACTACGTGGACTGGTCCGAGGCGACCGAGCTCGACTGCCGGAACCGCACCGGTCGCCCCGACTACTGTCCGCCGGCGAGATACGACGCGCCCACCAGGGACGTCCTGTATCGAAACGATGGCGACGGGACGTTCACCGACGTCTCCGAGGAAAGTGGGATCAACGCGGCGGTCGGCACGGGGCTCGGCGTGGTCGCGGTCGATTTCGATGGCGACGGGCTCCTGGACGTCTTCGTCGCCAACGACGGCATGCCGGACCACCTCTGGATCAATCAGGGCGGCCTGCGGTTCGAGGAGGAGGCGATGCAGCGGGGATGCGATCGGGATCTCAGCGGGGTGGCGAAGGCAGGCATGGGCGTGTCCTCCGAGGACGTCGACGACGATGGCGATCCGGATCTGATCGTCTGCAATCTGGGGGGAGAGTCCGACTCGTTCTATCTCAATGACGGCGGGCGCTTCCTCGACGCGACCAATCGATCGGGGCTCGGCTCGGCGAGCCGGCATTTCACACGGTTCGGCCTGGGCTTCGTCGACTTCGACAACGACGGCACCCTCGACCTGTACGCGGCGAACGGTCGGGTCGGCGCGAGCGACGACACCGAGGCGGACGATCCGTACGCGGAGCCGGATCTGCTGCTTCGCGGGGCGGGAGGCCGATACACGCCGGTGCGTCCGGCGGGCGGGACGGTTCCGACGCCCGCCCGGACCAGTCGTGGCGCGATCTTCGGCGACTTCGACAACGACGGCGGCCAAGACGTGGTGGTACTCGATCTCGGGAGCCCGGCCCGGCTTCTTCGCAACGTGGTGGAATCGCGTGGCGGATGGTTGACGGTCGATGTCCGCGATGAACGCGGCGCCCCCGCGATCGGTGCGGTGGTCCGAGCCCGGCTGGGTGATCGACTCGTCACGCGGCGAGTGCGGACGGATTCGAGCTATCTCACCGCCCAGGATCCCCGGGTCCACTTCGGCCTCGGTGATCTCGAGTCGGTCGCGACGCTCGAGGTCGTCTGGCCCGACGGCTCCACGCGGACGATGAGCGACGTGGCGGGTGGCCGGATACTCAGGATCGAGCCTCGCTCGATCCGTGAATCGGACGGCGGTGGATCGAGCGAGGCCGAGGTCCGCTAGGCTGCCGTCCATGTCCATTCCAAAGATCCATGCAACCACCATCCTCTGCGTTCGCGATGCGCAGGGAGTCGCGATCGCGG
>JAACEA010000484.1 GCA_009936695.1 Planctomycetia bacterium | reverse complement strand
CGTCGTGCCGACGCGGAGAGCGGACGTTCGATCAACCTCGCGATCAGCGTCCGCGGACTGCATGCGCTTCGGGCCGCCGGCGTCGAGGAGGCGGTGCTCGCCGAGGCGATCCGCATGCCGGGCCGGATGGTCCACGTGCAGGGCCGGGAGATCTTCTCGTCGTACAGCCGGGATCCCGAGCGGGCGATCAACTCCGTGAGCCGGAGCGGGCTCAATCGACTGCTGGTCGAGGCCGCCGCCGCGACGCCGGGCGTCGAGGTCGTGTTCGAGGCGCGGTGCGTGGACGCCGACTTCTCGGATCACGACCGCCCCGCCGCGGTCTTCGAACACCCCGACGGTCGTCGGGAACGGGTCGAGGCGGATCTCGTGGTCGGCACCGACGGCGCCTTCAGCGCGGTCCGGGCGGCGATGCAGCGGACCAGCCGCTTCGACTTCTCCCAGGACTACCTCGCCGCCGGGTACAAGGAACTCACGATTCCCCCCGCGGACGACGACACCGGCCCGCACGGACGGTTCCGCGTCGACCCCAACGCCCTTCACGTCTGGCCGCACGGCGGCTCGATGATGATCGCGCTTCCCAACATCGACGGGTCGTTCACCTGCACCCTCTTCTGGCCGTTCGAGGGCGATCATTCCTTCGCGACCCTCGACGGCGCCGACGATGCCGAGGTGGTCCGTTTCTTCGAACGACACTACGGCGACGCGGTTCCGCACATGCCGACGCTGCTCGAGGACTGGCGGACGAATCCCACCAGCCCCCTGGTCACCATCCGGTGTCGGCCGTGGCACCGCGGCCGCGCGGTGTTGCTGGGGGACGCGGCGCACGCGATCGTCCCGTTCTACGGGCAGGGCGCGAACGCCTCGTTCGAGGACGCGGAGGGACTGGTCGCGGCACTGGCGTCGAACCAGGATCTCGATTCCGCGATCTGCGCCTACGAGGCGAGTCGGATCGACAATGCGAACGCGATCGCGGACCTCGCCCTCGATCAGTTCATCGACATGCGGGACCGGGCCGGCAGCCGCACCCAGCGACTCGCGAAGAAGGGCAGCCAGTTCCTCGGTGCGGTGGTTCCGTTCTGGTGGACCCCGTTGTACGACATGGTGAGCTTCACTCGGATCCCCTACGCGACCGCCCTCGCGAAGAGTCGGCGGCAGGCGAACACCCTGCGAATGATCGCGGCCATCGGTGTCCCGGCACTCGTGATCATGCTCGCCCTCGCCTTCACCATGACCACCCTGTCCGGTTCCTGAACCGTTCCCCGGAGACCTCGATGCTCATCGACATCACCCCCGCGATCGAAGCCGGTATCTCGAAGGTCTGGCCCGGTGACACCCCGCCGACCCAGGAGTTCCTCTGGAGGATCCGCGACGGCGCCTCCGTCAATCTCTCCACGCTCCACGCGAGCGTGCACCTCGGCGCGCACGCCGACGGTCCCTGCCACTACGGCGACGGGGCCCGGGCGATCGACGAACAGCCGCTCGACCTCTACATCGGCCCCTGTGACGTCATGCAGGTCCCCGGCCGACGCGGCGAGCGGATTCGGATCGAAGACCTGCCGCGGACCCCCACCGAGGAACGCGTCCTGCTCGCGACCGGGACCTTCGACGGTTTCCGCACGTTCAACCAGGACTTCAGCGGCCTCGATCCCGACCTCGTCGATCACCTGCACGACCTCGGTGTCCGGCTGGTCGGCACCGACGCCCCCAGCGTCGACCTCTTCGACGACGCCGGAATCACCGCGCATCGACGCTTCCTCGCCAATGACATGGCGATCGTCGAAGGCCTCGCCCTCGACGGCGTCGAGGACGGTCGCTACGAGTTGATTGCACCGCCCCTGAAGCTGGTGGGCTTCGACGGCAGTCCCCTGCGGGCGGTGCTACGATCGCTCCCGTGACCGGCCCCCGCCGGCTTCGAACCCTCTCCGCCCGTCGAAATACCGGATGAACCGATGAACTTCGCCACTCGCTCCACCCCCCAGTCCAGCCTTCGTCTCCGCCGCGGCAACGCGGTGATCGTGCTCGTCGTACTCCTCGCGACGGTGATCGGTGCCGGACTCGCGGTCGCGGTGACCTTCATGGACGGCGCGAAGGAGACCATGACCTCCAACTCGCGGTCCACCGGAGTCCAGACCGACTCGCTCCTCCAGCCCGTCGCGAACTGGGCCGCCGCCGGGATCACCGGCTGGTCGAAGTCCAACGACGGGAAGCTCCCCAGCGACGCCGACGGCAACGCCCTGATCGCGACGCTCGGCGACCGACCACCGATCGAGCAGGCGAGCGGCTTCACCGCCAAGCCGGTCTACCGCCGGGTCACCGCGAAGAACTTCGAGATCGTCCTTCCGACCTCGGAACTCGGCGGCACCGCGCACTACACCTACGCCTACACCGCCGACGGCCGACTGCTCACCGCGGTCCCCGACCACGTCTTCCTGTTCGAAAAGGAAGAGGAGAAGGACTCGCTCAAGGCGCAGCCCGGACTCGACGACGCGAGCGCCGGCTGAGGCTCCGTACTCAGTCGATGGTGGCGATCACCTTGACCTCGACCGCGATGGGCGTGGGCAGGGCGTTGATCTCGATGGTGGTCCGCGTGGGGTTCGGATTCCCCTCGCCCGCGAAGTACTCCGCATAGACCGCGTTGTAGCCCTTGAAGTCGTTCTTCATGTCGGTCAGGAAGACCAGCACGTCGACGACGTTCGCCCAGGGCACGCCCGCGTCGGCGACGATCGCCTTCACGTTGTCGAAGCACGACCGACACTGGGCATCGATGTCCTTCGCGACGACCTCGCCATCGGCGCCGAGGGTGACGCCCGGAATGTCCTTCGAGCCGCGCTTCCGCGGACCGACGCCGGAGAGAAACAGCAGGTTCCCCGCCCGACGGGCGTGCGGATAGGCCCCCACCGGTTCGGGGGCGGCCTGCGAGTCGATGCGATCGGAATCAGCGCTCATGATGGCTCCGTCGGACGGGTCTCGGGGTCGAGCCCGTGGTGTGCTTCAGGTCGGTGAACCGAACGATTCAGCCCGGGTGGGCGATGGTCACGCTGCGGGTCTCGGTGAAGAAACGCAGGGCCTCCTCGCCGCCCTCGCGGCCGACCCCCGAGTGCTTCATGCCGCCGAACGGCGTTCGAAGGTCGCGCAGCATCCAGGCGTTCACCCAGGTCATTCCCGCCTCGACGCGGGCGGCCATGCGGTGGGCGCGTTCGAGGTCCCGGGTCCAGATCGAGCAGGCGAGTCCGTACGGCGTCGCGTTGGCCCGATCGACCGCCTCACCGTGGGCGTCGAAGCCCTGGATGGTCACCACCGGACCGAAGATCTCCTCCTGATTGGTCCGGCAGTCCTGGTCGAGTCCCATGAAGACCGTCGGCTCGAGGAAGAACCCGTCCTTGACCCGATCCGGCAGGTGCCTCGGGCGACCGCCGCCACAGGCGACGGTGCCGCCTTCGGCCTTCGCCCGTTCGATCGCCGCTTCGACCTTGTCCCGATGGTCGG
>JAACEA010000483.1 GCA_009936695.1 Planctomycetia bacterium | reverse complement strand
GAGACTTGAGAATCATGCTTCGGATCCAGTCGATCGTCACTTCGTTGGCCGTGATGTCCGTCGGTGTCGTCGCCATCGGTTGTTCCACGCCGAAGCGAAACGCCGTGCCCAAGGAGCACATCCGGGACGCGTCGCCTCCGGGGATGGAGTCGTGGCGAATCACCCGGGACGACGATCTGCCGCCCGCGGGGCCGGGGGGGCGGGATCGGGTGGGACGTCTGATCGACCAGATGAAGGCCAGCGGTCTGGACCGAGCCCCGATCGAGGTGCTCGCGATCTCGGGCGGCGGTGAGAACGGCGCGTACGGTGCCGGACTTCTCTGCGGCTGGTCCGAGTTGGGAACCCGGCCGACGTTCAACGTCGTCACCGGCGTTTCGACCGGGGCCCTCACGGCTCCGTTCGCATTCCTCGGATCCGACTACGACGAGCAACTCAAGACCTGCTACACCACGCTGAGCACCAGCGAACTCGTCACCGACCGCGGGCTCCTCGAGGGTCTCGGCAGTGACGCGTTGAGCGATCCGGACGGGCTTCGCGAGATGCTCTCCACGCAGTTCGACGAGAAGGCGTATCGCCGGATGGGGGAGGAGCATCTCAAGGGAAGGCGCCTCTTCGTCGGGACCACCAATCTCGACCGCATGGAGCCGTCCTACTGGTGCCTCAGCGCGATCGCGGCCGAGGACCTGCCCGGTGGACGCCAGCTCGCCCTCGACATCATTCTCGCTTCCGCTTCCATCCCCGGGGTATTCCCGCCCGTGATGATCGAGGTGGTCGCTTCGGATGGGCGCACCTACGACGAAATGCACGTCGACGGCGGGGTCTCGGCCCAGGTCTTCACCTATCCCGTCGCGCTTCGGCTCCGTGAATCCGAAGTGCTCGGTGACGATCGCAGAGGAAGGCCCACGGTCTGGGTGATTCGCAACGCGCCCCTCGTGTTCCGGTACGAGCAGGTGCCGAGATCGCTCTTCGACATCGCGGGACGCTCGATCTCCGGCCTGATCCGCAGCAACGGCATCGGAGATCTCTATCGGATCTGGATTACGGCGATCCGGGACGGATTCGACTTCCGCCTCGCGTCGATTCCCTTCGATTTCGACGTCCAGCCGTCGGAGCCGTTCGATCCGGTCCACATGAAGGCGTTGTTCGAACGCGGGCGAAGCGACATCCTGACCGGAGAGGCGTGGCGCGACCATCCGCCGCAGATCGACGCGGCGGACGTGGAAGCGCTCCGGACGGAACTGAACGGCCGGGCCGAGGATTCGGATCGGCCCTGATGGTCGATCCCGCGACTTTCGATCCGGCGTCGGCGACGTCGTGGACCGTTCGTCCGAGCTTCCTCTGATCACGGCCCGAGGCGCGATCTCGTCAACTCGAGTCACGGCCTCGAAGCGATCCCACGGGGATTTATCGTGACCACGCCGTCGCGTCGCGACCACCGTGTCGAGTGTTGTTCCCACTCGCGGTAGCGACTACCATGCGGGGCTCGGTTCCTGTGACTGGCTTGCCCGGCATCGCGTTCGCGATCCGAATTCCCGTTTCGTCGCGATCCGAATCTCCTGCTCGCGACGGCGAACCGAATCGCCCTCCTCAATCCACGTTCCACCCGATGGATCGGAATCCGCTCCGGTCCGGACCGTCCACGTTCCTCGTCCGGGGGCGTGGCGAGACCAGTCTTCGCACGATTCCCACCATGTCCCAGTTCACCATTCACCTTCCTCCGTTTCTTCGCTTCGGTCACCGCGAACTGGATCTTCGATCGGGCTCGAGCGGTTCCTTCAAGGCCGACATCCTTTCCGGCATGACGGTCGCGCTCGCCCTGGTGCCGGAAGCCGTGGCCTTCGCGTTCCTCGCCGGGGTGCCTCCCCTGGTGGGGCTCTACGCAGCCTTCATCATCTGTCTGATCACGTCGGTGCTCGGTGGACGACCCGGCATGATCTCGGGAGCGACCGGCGCGATGGGGGTCGTCGTCGTCTCGCTGGTGGCCCAGTACGGGATCGGATTCCTCTTTCCCGCGGTCGTCCTCTGCGGACTGATCCAGGTCACGGTGGGATTGCTCCGGATGGGCAAGTTCATCCGGATCGTCCCGCATCCCGTGATCCTCGGATTCGTCAACGGGCTCGCGGTGGTGATCCTGCTCGCGCAGCTCGGCAGTTTCAAGACGCTGGACGCGGAGGGGACCATGGCGTTCCTGTCCGGCGGTCGGCTCTGGCTGATGCTGGGCATGGTGGTGGCGACGATGGCGATCATCGCGTTCCTTCCGCGATTCACCAAGGCGATTCCGTCTTCGCTGGCCGCCAT
>JAACEA010000482.1 GCA_009936695.1 Planctomycetia bacterium | reverse complement strand
GTCGACCCCACCGCTCCGGGAGGGCGTGACCGCCTTGGCCTCGGTGGCGGAGCCGGCGGCCTTCGCCGGGGACTTCTTGGACGCGGACTTCTTGGACTTGGACGCCGACTTCTTCGACGCGGACTTCCTGCCCGGCGATGTCGCCGAGGCGGAACTCGTGCCGACGACCTCCTTCAGCGTGGTCTTCCTGGCGGTGGTCTTCTTTGCGGTCGAGGCCTTGGTTTTCGTCGTTCTGGAAGCGGTATCGGCCTTCTTGGCCCCGTCGTCCCCCGACGTCCGGTCGGAGGGGGTGGTGCTGCCCGAAGGCTGCTTCCCGGAGGGTCCGCCGCCACCGCGACGCGTCTTTTTCGTTGCCATTCCCAGAGTGTAGCGATACCGCCGTTCAGGATCAAATCCGTGAGCGCAAACCGCTGCAAAGAATGGACTTGTGGAATTCTACGCCCGCCGATCGGGGCGGTGCCGATAGAGGTGCATCGCATTGCCCGAGCCAAGGTCGATCTCGCCACCCGGGGCATTGAGAAGAAGCCTCCCCGTGGCCCCCAGAACCGCCATCCGTTCCATGCGAAGCTCGGGCAGGATGAGCAGCAGGGTCCTCGCCGCGATCCCCTGTCGCAATCGTTCGAAGTACTCGACGTCCATCCCTCGGATCGACTGTTCCGCGAGGTTCGCGTACCGCTGTTCGTCGGACTCCGATGCGATCGGCCACCGCGGATCGAGCGCATCGATCGTGACGTCCCGGTCGACCTTGTACAGATGGAGGTACTTGAACGCTTCGCCGCTCAGGTTGCAGACCACCTGGTCCGCTCCGAGCCCTCGGAACTTCCGCACGAAGCGCCGGGCCGTCTCCCGGACCGGCGCCGCGTAGATCTTGACCGCGTCGAGATCCCGACTCTCCGCCTTCAATCTCCGCTTGAGGAACTCCTCGAACAGTTCGCTTGCGATCCCGCGCATCCGGGAGACCCCGGGATAGACCATGACCACCGGCGTCTTTCGATCGATCGCGGAACGGAGCAGTCGACACTCGGTGCTCTCCTTGCCGAGCCGGAGGAAACCACCGCGCAACGCGTCTTCGTGATCCTTCTCGTCGAAGACCTCGCTCCCGGACGCCGGTCGAATCTCGAGTGGTGAACGACCCGAACCGTCGGGATCGAGTGCCCAGCCGGTCCGTTCGAGATTCACGACGGTGACGCTGCCGTCCGGCGTGCCGCGAATGAAGCTCCTGGATCCGGACGGACCTCGTTCACCCTCGTTCTTGCGTCCGAATTTCAGGAAGTCGAGCATCGATTGGCTTCTCATGCGGGGCCGAAAATCGCGTGGCGAAGTGTAACGGATGCGGTCTCGTGATCGCACATCCCTTTCCAGCCCCGGCGGCTCAAGGCCACGGGTGACGCGGGTAGCGGCGTCGGAGTTCCTTCCGGATTCCCGGATATGTGTTTGCCCAGAATCCCGCGAGGTCGTCGGTCACCTGCACCGGACGTGAATTCGGCGCGAGGATCTCGAGCACGATCGGAACGCGACCGTCGGCGACCGTCGGGGTCCGCTCCAGATCGACCAGATCACCGATTCGAGCCGATCCGCGCGGTGGCTCGCCCCGGCGCCAGTCGATTCGCATCGTCCGCCCCCGCGGCAGTTGGATCCGGGTCGGCGCCATCCGATCCACGAATTCGAGATCCGACCAGTCCAGCGCCGAGCGAACGATCTCGAGAATCCGCGCGGGCCCGGGCAGATCGGCGAGCCGATGCCGCCGGCCCACGATCTCCGCCCGCAGGACCTGCAGGTCCTCCTCACCGAACGCGGTGATGCCCCGGTCGGGAAACCAGTCGGCGACACGGCCCACCCGGTCGATGAAGGCCTCCACGTCCTCGGACCAGCCTGGAATCGTGACTTCGTCGCCCTCGATCGCCGCGAGGAGGCAGGACGCCGCCGCGGACCGCTCGGTTTCGCCGATGCCGAACCGCCTCTCGTCGATCCGCTGCTCGTCGAAGGTCCGTGCCTCGATGCGTTCGACCCTGCCGTGCTCGGCGTCGAACGCGAATCGACTCTCGACGCCGAATCGGCCGCCCATCACCGACTCGACGAGCGTCCGGTCGATCGCGGTCGCGAGTTCGAGGACGGTCGTGTCCCGACCTCGATGGCGGGCACCGCGAATGGCCGAAGCGATCAGGAATCCCTCGCCCCGGACGATGCTTCCTCGACCGAGCACGACGTTCCGTCGCCCCGGAAGGACGCACTCGTCCCGGCTTCGATCACGTCGATACGCGATCCGATCGGGAAACGCGGCGATCAGCGCCTCCACGATCGCGGCGATCTCGTCGGTCTCCCCACCCACCCTTCCGTCATCGTCGCGAACGCGCCCCACCAGCCGCTCCAACTGACGGGCGGCGTTGATCGCATCCGACATCGCGCCGGGATCGATCCCCTCACCGCGACGTTCGCCCGCGAGGACCAATCGGGCCCGCGCGATCAGATCGCTTCGAGGATCGCCATCGGCGAGGACGGCGGCGAGCGACGCGGCGGACGCCCGCGGTGCGACATCCCGTTCCCCGAGGATCGCCGCACAGGCGGCGGCGAGTCGCCCTCCCGCGCGACGCCCTGCATCGAGCAGGAACCGACCCACCCGTGGTGGAACCGGGAGCGATGCGATCCGGTGACCATCCTCCGTCGTCTCGCCGTCCCGCAAGGCGCCGATGGATTCGAGGACCGCATCCGCGTGGGTCGCCGCGAGCGGCTCGGGTGGATCCAGCCAGGGGAATGCATCGGGACGGAAACCCGCGACCCGAAGCCGGAGAAACGGGCCCGCGAGATCCTCCCGTCGGATCGCCGGGGCCTCGTGCGGATCCCGCCGGAGAAACTCGGACTCGGTGTAGAGCCGTCGACATCGCCCGGGTCGCACGCGGCCCGCCCGACCCGCACGTTGGACCGCGGACGCCCGCGACACCGGCTCGGTGACGAGCCGGTCGAGGTCACGCTCTCGATCGAATCGCGCGATCCGGGCGATACCCGAGTCGATCACCGTGGTGACCCGGGGGATCGTGATCGACGTCTCGGCGATGTTGGTCGCGACCACGATATTTCGCCGGCCGTTCCCGGAGACCGCCGCATCCTGGGCCGCCGCAGGCAGCCCGCCGTGGAGTGGAAGAACCTCGCATCCGGCAGCCACCCCGCGACAGGCGGCGATGGTGCGGTCGATCTCGAAGCGGCCGGGCATGAACACGAGCAGGTCGCCCTCGTCCGCGGGATCGCGCAGCGTCTCCCGCACCGCCTCGGCCGCGAGATCCCAGATCGGCTCGGCCGACGGGGCCCGCCGATGGTGGATCTCGACGGGGTGGATCCGACTCTCGATCGTGAAGATCTCGGCATCGAGCGCCTCGCCCACGGTCCCCGCATCGAGCGTCGCGCTCGAGACGAGGACCCGGGCCCCGCGTTCTCGCAGGATCCCGAACAGGAGATCGGCGTCGATCGATCGTTCATGGAACTCGTCGAGCACCACGAGATCGCCGGGACCGGGGCCGTGCGCCGCGAGCATTCGACGGAGCAGAAGACCCTCGGTGAGATAACAGAGCCGGGTTCGATCGCCTTCGCGACGTTCGGTGCGGGTGGCGAAGCCGACCTCCCCACCCAGCTCGACGTTCCGGATCGAAGCGACCCGACGCGCGAGCATCCGCGCGGCGAGGCGGCGAGGCTGGGTCACGAAGATTCTTCCCGAAAGCCGGTCGAGCAGAGCGGACGGAAGGGCCGTGCTCTTGCCCGTTCCGGGTGGTGCCACCACCACCGCACGACCACCCGCGTCGACCACGGAGGCGATGCCCGGTGCGGCGGCGATCGCCGGCAGGGGTTCCTCCGGGTCGGTCATGCCCCGGGCGGCTTCGCGAGGTGCAATTTTATTATGATCATGATGGAACGCCTATGTTCGCCGAGTTCAGCGAAATTGCAGAGTCCAGGCATGTGCGCGGCTTTTCCTTTTCTCCAGGGATGCACATGTGTCCTCCCTCATCAGGGGTCGTCTTCACCTCCTCTCCAGGGATGCACATGT
>JAACEA010000481.1 GCA_009936695.1 Planctomycetia bacterium | reverse complement strand
GTACGGACGAGCCGAGGACGATAGAGAAACCGCGGGGGCGGGCGCGAATCCTCGACCGAAGAGAGCTGGCCCCACCTCCCGGGGAGGCAGCGCGTTCGACCCACGCCGGCGACGGTCGCGATTTCCATGATCCTCGTCGGTGCCGCGTTGACCGCCTGCGAGGACTCGAATGCAACCAACACGACCGCGCGCGACGCGACCGTGGCGACCTACGCGGTCGGGATCGACGGCATGCACTGCGAATCCTGCGTGAAGGCGATCACCGCGAAGGTCGCCAAGGTCGATGGCGTGCGATCCTGCACCGTCGATCTCGCCTCGGAATCCGCGACGGTCGACGCCGCCCCCGAAGCGATGCCGAAGGTCCGCGAAGCGATCGCGAGACTGGGCTTCACGGTTCGCGACCCCGATTCGACGCCGCTGCCCGCGGAGGCCGTCGATCTCGAGGCGGAATCGAACCCTGTGGCGGACGACGGCACCACCGACGCCTGAGCGAGCGCGGGATCAGTCGACGAAGTCGTCGACCACCGCTTCGATCGCGGCTTCGGCCTCGTCCAGGTCCGAGGGGATCCGCGCTCCCGCCGCATGAACGTGTCCGCCACCCCCGAATTGGGCGGCGAGTTCGTTGACGTCGACGATCCCGAGCCCTTCCCGGGCGGGTTTCGATCGAAAACTCACCTTGGTCAGGCCCTTCGCGGCCTCGGTGAGCAGAATCGACGCTCGAACCGCCCCGATGTCGAGGGGGGTGTTCACGATGCCCGCGAGCCCCTCGAGCGAAGCGCCGGTCTCCGCGAAGTCCTCCATGGTGAGCCGCATCACCGCCACCGCGCCGTTCGACATGTACCGGAGCGAACCGAGGGCCCGCGCGATCATGGCGAGGCGGGCCGGCGACGCGTTCTGCTCGATCATCGCGTAGAGCTCGTCCTTGTCGACGCCGGCGTCCATCAGCCGCGCCGCGACTCGATAGACCGTCGAACCGGCGCTGGAGAAGCGGAACCAGCCGGTATCGGTGGCGAGCCCGAGGAACAACGGCATCGCGACCTCGTCGCGAGCGAGATCCACGCCGAGCGCGTCGAGCACCGGGACCAGCGCCTGGGTGGCCGAGGCGCAGTCGACGTCGACCAGACGCCGGGACGCCACCGATCCCCCACGGGCGTGGTGATCGATCCCGATCACGCGTTCGGCGCGTTCCCGAAGCCACGACCGCATCGACTCCAACTGGGTCCAGGCCCCGGTGTCCACCACCGCGATGAGATCCGGTTCGTCATCGGGGGTCGGGAGTCCGTCGTGTTCGAAGCGGCGCACCTCGTCGGACGGGCCGGCGATGGCCAGCAGGTTCGGGTCGAGGGGACCGGCCAGCAGCACCTGGCTCGAGATCCCGAGTTGCCGAAGCCCTCGATGCAGTGCGAGGCTCGTCCCGAGCGCGTCCCCGTCGGGCTTCTCGTGGGTGGTGATGAGCACGCGGGTCGCCGCCCGAAGGGTCTCCGCGAGTTCCGCGGCGGTCGCGTTCGAGACGTATTCGAAGCCCGGTTCATCCCAGGGGTGGTCGGGGCCGGCGGGAGTGGTTGGGGTCATTGCGAAGAGGCTCAGGAGGGGTGGAGGGATTGAGATCGAAGATGACGCGATCGATGGCAGGCGGAGGATCGGCTCAGGCTTCACCGGGATCGATGCAGATCGTGCGAACCGCCGCGACGTCGCGCTCGATCTGCGCGAGCAGGGACGGAAGATCGTCGTACCGGTACTGACCTCGAAGGCGTCGGACCAGTCCGGCTTCGAGCCTCCACCCGTAGTCGTCGAGCGTACCCGCCCAATCGAGCAGGTGAACCTCCGCGACGCGCGGCGTCTCCTCGAACGTGGGTTTGGTCCCGATGCTGATCGCCGCGGGATGAATCGATCCGTCCGGCAGGGTCGCCTGGCCCGCGTACACGCCATCGGCGGGAAGCAGCGTCCCACCGAGATCGAGATTCGCGGTCGGAATGCCGATCGTGCGACCTCGCTGGTCACCCTTCACGACGATCCCGTCGAGGACGTGCGGCTCACCGAGCAGCGTGCTCGCGTCTTCGACGCGTCCGAGGCGAAGCAGCTCCCGGATCGCGGAACTCCGCACCGGCATCTCGAGGCCCGAGTTCAAGTGCACGCGACGTTCCGCCTCGACGTGGACCTTGAAGCCGCGCTCCGCACCGAAGCGATGAAGATCCTCGACACTTCCGGACCGACGGTGACCGAAACGAAAATCCGGCCCCTCGACCATCACCGCGGGAACACCTCCGAACGCGGATTCGAGCCGGTCGAGAAACGCCTCGGGGGAGTCGGCGAGGAGATCCGTCGTGGTCTCGAGTACCAGTACCTCGTCGGCACCCTGTCGCCTGAGCATCTCCTGACGCCGCGTCACGGACATCAGACGGTCGGGCGACGGATGCCCCAGAACCGTGGCCGGATCCGGATCGAACGTCACGGCGATCACCCGTCCCGCCGGGCCGACGACCCTCCTGACGGCTTCGAGGAGTCGCCGGTGCCCCAGATGAACGCCGTCGAAATTCCCGATCGTGACTCCGAACATGGGTTCCTCTCATTCGCGACGAGCGACGGACCAGGAAAATGACGCGAATCCAAAAAACTAAGAGAAGGTGGTGGGTAATGATCTCCGATCCCTTGAGATGGACCGGATGCACAGGGTAGCCTCTCCGGTCTTGCCCCTGCTCTCTGCAAGGCGCTCCAGGGACCGACTTTCGAGGACGCTCGACCGATGGCCACTTCAACCCTTTCCGACCAGTCCCCGACGCCCGAAGGTCACGCCGAACCGGAGCAGTTGATCGCCGAACTCGTCTCGAGTTTCCAGAACACCGCGGAATCGGTGATCCCGCGATTTCTCGGCCAGATGCCGAGGATGTACTTCCAGGACACCGACCACGACACCCAGCTCAGCCACCTCAAGGCGATCGTCGCCGCCCAGTCGGCGGACCGTCCACTCGACATGACCCTCACCAGCGAGGACGGTTCGATCTGGACCACGATCCGGACCGACGACCGACCGGGCGTGCTCGCGGACATCGTCAAGAACCTTCCCATGGACTTCTCGCTCCGCGCGGCCAAGGTCCACACCAGCCTCGACGGGAACCTCGTCCTCGACACGTTCGAGTTCGGCGAGCCCCAGCCGTTCGATCCCGAGGATCCCCGCCAGCGCGAGAAGCTCGAAGCCACGATCGAATACGCGAAGACCGAGTGCCCGGACTGGGCGCCGGAGCAGATCCAGGCGCACTTCGACAACTGCGCCGTCGACTACGTGAACACGCTGACCCCGCTCCGGATCGCGCATCACTACACGCTGTTCCAGAAGGTGGCCGGGACCGACGGCACCCTGGTGGAGATCGAACCCGAGTCGAACCCGGACGAGAGTCGCATCACCGTGGTGTTCGGAAACGCCCGGACCCGGACCTCCGTCGAACGTTGCGCGACGATGCTCGCCCGGCACGGCATCAGCATCAACCGCGCCTACCTCGACCTGATCAAGGATCCGAACCACGGCGTCGTCACCTACGTCGGTTTCGTGGTGCAGGACCCCGACAAGAAGGCGATCGATCCCGACAGCACCCTCTGGAAGACGGTTCGCAAGGACCTGACTCGCGTCAAGTGGGTGCACTACGACGCCCTCGAGAAGATCACCGAGAATCCCGAGCTTCACATCGGACTCACCGAGATCACGCTGGGCCTCTCCCACCTGGTCCACAAGGTCCTCAATCCCCGGGCGCCGTTCGAGTTCACGCTCGAACGCATCAAGAACTGCGCCTGGGCCAATCTCCCGCTGTCGATGGCGGTCGCGCTCCTCTTCAAGCAGCGGTTCGATCCCCGCGGACCGATGGACGAGGCGACGTTCGACGCCGAATGCGCTCGAATCACCACCGAGATCGAACGAACCGCGTCGAGCGAGACGTCCCGGACCGTGCTCCTGACGATGGTCGACGCGGTCCGGCACGTGCTTCGCACGAACTACCACGTCCACGGACGCTTCGGCTTCGCGGTGCGGCTCGACCCCGAGTTCCTCCGCAACGACGACCGGCCGGCCCTGCCCTACGGCGTCTTCTTCGTGCACGGTCGAGGGTTCGATGGTTTCCACGTGCGATTCCAGGACATCGCCCGCGGCGGCCTGCGGGTGGTCATGCCCCGCAGCGAGGCCCAGCACGGACGGGAGGCCGAGCGGCTCTACGACGAGGTCTACGGCCTCGCGTTCGCCCAGCAGCTCAAGAACAAGGACATCCCCGAAGGCGGCGCCAAGGCCGCGATCCTCCTGGAGCCGGGTGCCGGGGTCGACCGCTGCGTGAAGGCCTTCGTGAATTCACTCCTCGATCTGATCACCCCCGATCCGGAGACGCGGAAGCAGATCGTCGACCTCAGCGGTCTCGATGAACTGATCTACCTCGGTCCCGACGAGAACATCACGCCCGATCACATCGAGTGGGTGGTCCGCCGGGCGGCGCTCCGTGGCTACCCG
>JAACEA010000480.1 GCA_009936695.1 Planctomycetia bacterium | reverse complement strand
GTGACCTCGCGAACGAGCCCGATGGCCAGCCCCTGTGCGAATCGCGACCAGCTCACGTCGTGCAGACGAACGACCATCCCCGGGGCCACCGCGACGGATCGATCGACGGTCGTTCGCCAACCCCCGCCAACCGGCTCGAGCTGCACCGCCACACCATCGCGGCCGTTCGCCTCCGCCAGGAGGGCCGGTGTCACCCGGGCGTCGATCAGACCGGTCGCGAGGGCGGGCTGGATCCACGCGGTGGTGGGCCCGACCTCGCGCATCACCCGGCCGACCAGAACGTCACCCCGGTGAATCGCGACGCCACCGGCCCGAAGCCCCCGCCGGGTTCCCGCGTTCACCTGAAGCGGTCCACGAGGCGCACTCGGATCCGATCCGATCACGTCCACCTCGATGGCGACGTATTCGCCCACCGCATCCACCGGCGGCAGGCCACGCAGGCTGCCCACGAGCCCTTCGAGTTCGCGCACCCGTTCGGCCGACGCGTGATAAAGGCGGCGATACTCGTTGCGTTCCCGTTCGAGGAGGTCGAATTCGTCCCGCGTGGCGACCAGCGAGTCGTCGACCGTCAGCCAGACCCGTGCCGACGTCGCGATGTCCCCGAGCGGCACCAGCGGCAGACGAACGATCTCGGCGAGCCGATTGGTCCACGGGACGAGCCAGCCGGTGGGCAGCAGCGACAGCAACAGCACCACCAGCAGGGCCAGCGAGAACGGACTGAGTGGGGCTTGACGTGTGCGGCCGATCGCTCGCCTCCCGTCCGGCGGGTCAGACTTCGTCGAGGTCGGACTCGAGCGTCGCCTTCCAGTCCTCGAGGCTCTCGAGATAGATGCTCGTGCCACGCGCCACGCAGGTGAGCGGATCCTCCGCGACCTCGACGTCGAGCCCGGTCGCGTTGGAGATCACCACGTCCATGCCGCGGAGCAGCGCTCCACCACCGGCGAGCATGATTCCGTTGTCGACGAGATCCGCGGAGAGTTCCGGCTCCGCATGCTCCAACGTCCGGATGACCGCTTCGACGATCTGATTGACCGGCTCGGTCAGCGCCTCTCGGATCTCGTCGCTGGTGACCACCGTCTTTCGCGGAAGCCCGGTGACCATGTCGCGGCCTCGGACCTCCATGTTCATGGTCTCGCCGACCGGCGCCGCGGACCCGATCTCGATCTTGATCCGCTCCGCGGTCTGTTCGCCGATCGTGAGGCCGTAGCTCTTCTTCATGTGATTGATGATCGACTCGTCGAAGTCGTCACCGGCCACCCGGACCGACTCGCAGCTGGCGATGTCGGCGAGCGACATGATGGCGACCTCGGTCGTTCCGCCGCCGATGTCGACGATCATGCTCGCAGTGGGCTCGGCGATCGGAAGTCCGGCGCCGATTCCCGCGGCCATCGGCTCCTCGACCAGGTAGACCTTTCTGGCCCCTGCCCGCTCCGCTGAGTCGAGCACCGCCCGCTTCTCGACCGCGGTGATGCCGGAGGGGATGGCGATGACCACGCGGGGCCCGAAGATCCGGCTTCGCCCGTTCACCTTGCGGATGAAGTAGCTCAACATCGCCTCGGTGATCTCGAAGTCGCTGATGACGCCGTCCTTCAACGGCCGAACCGCGGAGATCGAACCGGGCGTCTTGCCGAGCATGTCCTTCGCCGCCCAACCGACCGCGGTGCCGCTGTTGATGACCCGGTTGGTCCCCTTGCGAACCGCCACCACCGACGGCTCGTTCAGGACGATCCCCTCGCCACGCACGCACACCAGGGTGTTGCAGGTGCCGAGGTCGATGCCCATGTCGACGCTGAACCAACCGAGAATGGAATCGAAGAACATGAGGAGAGATGTCCGGGAGTGCTCGAAGGGGCGAGTCGGCGACCGAAACACCCGTTCCTTCAGATCGGCCGACGGAGACTGCCCGCGAGAATATCCGACCCGACGCAAGCCCGCCGAAAACGACCGCGGGCGACCCTCATGGAGGATCGCCCGCGGGATGGGTCGCTGCGATGCCGGATGGCGACGAGGGGCCCCCTCGCCGTCCGGGGTTCACTTCACCACGTCGAAGCCGGGAACGCCGAGAAAGACGTTTTCGGTCTGGAACGACGCGGACCGATCGGCGGACGCTTCGGCCTGGCCGATGTTCGCGGAGGCCACCGAGAGCAGTCCGGCGAGCAGCACCAGAAAGGCCGCGAAGAGAAGGCCGGTGTAGACGTCGAGGTCGCCTCCGGAGCGTCGAACGGGAGCAGTCATCGAACTCATGGGTGAATCCTCTGGAAACAGGCGGTCAGGCCGCCGGTGGCGGTTTCAGGTCGGTCGAAGCGGTCGGTGACGGGATCACTGACCCTTGCGGGCGATCGCTCGCTGGCCGGAGCGAACCGAACCGCGGTTGTTGGCGTCCTCGAGTTCGATCACGCCGGTCGACCGGTTGACGTCGACTTCGATGATGCGAAGGTTGCCGATGAACTTGCTGCCGTCGGCCACGGTGAGGACCCAGCCTTCCTGAACGCCGTCGCGGCTGCCCGCGTTGATTTCGGCGAGGGTGGATCCCTCGGAACGGCGGACGCTGATGACGGTCGCGGAGAGGTTCCGGTCGGCGGGAAGGGTTCCCGCCGCGGCACCGGCGCGAGCGGAGGGCAGTTCACCGATGTAGGCGACGTAGCGGGCGATCTTGTCGACGGCCTGGTCACGCTCGTCGTTGAGCTGCTGGACTTCCTCCTGCAGCGCACGACGGGCCGCTTCGGCGACCTCGAGCTGGGACTTGATGATTCCGAGCTCTTCCTCCAGATCGACCGACTGGCGTTCGGCGTCGACGGCTCGGGTGCGAAGCGATCGGAGCTCGACCACGAGGGTCTCACCGAGCTTCTGCTGGGCCTGCTGGGTCTCGGCCATCATGCCGATGCGGGCGTTGATCTCCTCCTGGCCGGAACGCGCGATGGTCAGCTCGCCCTGCAGGCGGGAGACCTCCGCGTTCTTGCCGTCGGAGTTTCGCTGGAGTTCGGCGATGCGAAGCTCGAGCTCCTTCACCTGGACCGAGGCGGCGGCCGCTTCGGCCATTCGCACCTTCTGCTCCGCGTCGAGGTTCTCGAGCGCCGCATTCTTGCCTTGGTTCGAAGCCATCCACTTCGACTTGAACGAGGCCTCGTTCACCGCGTTCACCGCGACCAGCGGCGTGATCATCACCGCGAGCAGGGAGACGAGGACGATGAAGAGCTTGGTAAGAAGATGCAAGGGGAAGTCCTTTCTGGTCGGTCGAATCTGATCGGACGCGCGTCGAGCCGATCGAGTCTGTCAAGCGTTCGAATGGGCCGGAGTCGAATCCTTCGAGGCCGGGCCTGGCAACCTGTCTTCGACGGAGAATTCCGCCGAGCGTTCATCCTGAACTCCGCGATCCGGCCCGGAGACCGAAGCGAGGGGTCGTCCCGGCCGGTCCACCCGCAGGGGCTTCGCGACCGAAGTTCGGAATGCTCCCACAACCCGCGGAAGCATTCAAGCGGTCGGAGGGATGAAAATCCCTACGCACGCCTTCCTGACGCGGTTTCTTGTACCCCTCACGGTCGCCAGTGTCAATTCGAGACCGCCGCGGCCGCGGCCTGCCGGCTGTCCGAGCGGCTCAGAATCGCCCCCGCCGCAGCGGTTCGCACCATCGGCTCACCGTCCGCGAGAAGCCCCTCGAGCGCCGCCAACGCCTTCTACCCCGGTACGACCGCGAGACACGCGGCCGCCTGCACCCGACGGCGTGGATCTCGATCATCCACCTGCGAGAGGATGAGGTTCTAGAGATCTTCGGGAAGTGGCGGCCCCAATCGGAAGAGCGATGCCGTCGCGGCCATCCGGATTTCCGGAGGACGCGTCTGGTTGCCGCTCGCGGCGATCATCCGGAAGAGCATCGCCCGAGCCTGCTCGTCACCGAGTCGCCCCAGCATGTCGCAGGCGAGGACCGTGATCTCCCCCTGCTCGACCGGCGTGAACAAGGCCGCCCGGATCGGCTCGATGTCGTCCTGGTCACCC
>JAACEA010000479.1 GCA_009936695.1 Planctomycetia bacterium | reverse complement strand
GCAGCCGAAGTCCGAGCCGGTAGGCATCACCCTCGAGATCGAAGCGGAACTGGCCGCGGACGAGCCCTCCGCCGATCGAGGCCTCGGTGATGTCGACCAGGACGCCGTCGGCCGGGTCTCGCTCGGTCGCGGGGTCGAAGGTCCCCGCCAGCCTGACTCCGTCGACCGGTCGTCCCTCCACGAGCATGTTCGCGATGCGGGCGTCGAGATCGAACGCGGTCGCGTGTCCACGCTCGGCGACGAGGCCGAGACGCATCACGCCGTCGATCTTCGTCATTCCCACGCTTCCGACGAGCAGGTCGCCCTCGACGAACTGCATCGCTCCCGCCGCCTCGTAGAGGAGCGGGTCATCCCCGGTGGTGCCCGTGACGTCGGGTCCGGATTCCTCGTCGCTGCCGTATGCCGCCGCGATGTCGCCGCTGACCCGGATCCGGCCCGTCGTCATCATCGACGGTCCCACGACATTGGAGAACGGCGGTGTGAGGAATCCGAGTTCCGGCACGCGGCTGTCCGGCGCATCGAGGCGGAACTGGCCCTTGATCTTCAGGGCATCGAAGTCCCTGAGGTCGAAGGTGAAACGACAGGTGGTGTCTCGATCGCCGACCAGCTCGAGGGGGCCGATCCGGACCTGGTCGTCGTCGACGCGGACCGTGCCACCGGCCCGAACCGCTCCGCCGCCTCGTGTCTCCTCGGCCCCCGGCGTCGCCTGGATCGTGAAGCTCGATGGTTGGAGTTCGGCGTGGACCGATCGCTCGCGACCGCTCGCGATCGAGAAGCGACCCTCGAAATCACCCTCGGGGCGTCGTCCCCGCCACCATTCGGCGAACCCCTCGCCGACCGCGAGACGGAAGATCTCGTCCAGGGCGGGCGACTCGAATCGCCCGGTCTCCACGATGCCCTCGAGGTCGTGGTCGCCCGACGCCGCGGAGAGCCCGTAACCGCCACCCAGTCGGATCGAGCCATCGATCACCTGGTCGGTGGTGGATCGCATCGCGACGTCGTCGACGAAGATCACGTCCTCGCGGAAGCGAAGGCCGCCTCGATCGAAATCGATCGAGGTCCGTCCGATCTCGGTGTCGATCGCGACGGTCTGCGGGCTCGCGTCGACCTGGATCGTCGAGACGCCTTCCGCCTCCCGCCAGTCGATCCGGGCGTCGTATCGTCCCTCGGGCCGCCAGCGTTCCCAGAGACGTCGGGCCCGTGGGATCGACTCTTCCGGGATGAAGTCGAGGAGATAGTCCTCGATGGCGAGTTTCTGCAGCCGGGCGTCGCCCGTACCGAGTCGAGCTTCGATGTCGTATCGCCCGTTCGCGATCACGGTGCCCGTGCCCCGACGTCCGTTGAAGGACCGGAGTTCGACGAAGTCGTCGTTCACCGAAAGGACGGCGTTCACGTCATCGATCTCGAAGCCCCGGGGCCAGATCAAATCGTCCTGAGACGCGTTCTCGTCGGCGTTCCGGCCGGGACTGGCGCTGCCGCCGTCGAGGAGGATCGTGAAGTCGATGAAGGTCGAACCGGTCTCGGTCGATCCGATGCGACCGTGGTAGTCGAGGTCGCCTTCGAGTCCCATCCCGACGATGACCTCGACCGCCTCCGATCGGCGCTCGCCGGGCCAGCCGGGGATCTCGTCCGCCGTTCGACCGTCTTCGACCCGGGGTGGAATCGCGGCGAGCAGGGTCGCATTCAGTGGATCGTTGGTGACCGTGAGCTCGAGATCCGGCAGGACGTCCCGGCTTCCGCGGCCGTCACGCGGAAGATCGATGCGACCGCTGAGACGACCCCGCCCGCCCGCGGGGGTCGTGAGCGAAAGGCCCGGTGGCTCGAGGACGACCGCGAGGTCTTCGAGGCGGATCGCACCGGTGGACACCACGAGGGGGTAGGGGAACCGATTGAAGATTGCGCCGACGTCGTCGAGGCGGATGTCCCCCTCGACCGCCACGGGGATTCCGACCCCGCGGGGTCGATGGACTCGAAGACGTATTCGGCCGTGACCGCCGAGGGCGAACGGGCCGGCGGCGATGATCGTCTCGCAGCGATCGATTCGCCGGTCGAGGCGTTCGACCTCCTCGCGATCGTTCCGGGCGAGGGCCTCGAAGCGGGACGCCTTCGCTTCGGCGAGCGTTGCCCGCATCGCGTCGATGCGCGGCCCGTCGACCAGCAGTCCGGCGGCGGCGAGGCGATCGAAGGCGGTCTGGTCGAAGAGCGTGCGAAGTCCCCGCTCGGTCGAGTCCGGAAGCGCTGCGAGCAGATGTTCATCGAGGGCGATCCGGTCCGACTCGAGGACGAGGTCGACCGCGGCATCGTCTCCGGTTCCGAGGATCTCTCCGGTCAGGCCGAGCCGGCCGTCGTTCGGCCCGCGTCCGCTGAGCGACACGATGCGGATCCGCTCGTCATCGACGGTGAGTTGCGCATCGACGTCCTTCAGCGGGTACAGGAACTTCTCGTACATTCCGCGTCCACCCTCGAGCCAGAGATCGGCGCTGGCGACGACCGGGTCGTCCCGACCGATCGGCGAGCCGGATTCGAGCGAGCCCCGTGCCACCGTCGCCTTCGCGGTCAGGTTCCATGCCTGCGCCCGGAGCAGCTCCAGGGCTTCGGCCACCGGCTTCGGAAGATCCGCGACCGTGCGTTCGTCGTCCTCGGCCTTGAAGTCGCTGAGCGAGATGTCGATCCGAAAGGGAGCCTCTTCGAGGAGCGTCATCCCCCACGACGCGATGGGCTGGTCCGTCGTCGCATCGTCGGCCGATTCCAGTCGGACCCGGATCTCCGTGCTGATGTCGACCGGCACGATGGCCTCGTCGCCGCGCCCGGGGATCACGCGGCCACGCGTTCCCTGGACGAGGAGGTTTCGTCCGTCGAGCTCGATCCGGCCCGAATCGAGGGTCACCCGCGGAAGCGGTGGTTTCTCCTCGAGAATCCGCCCGTTCTCGAATCGCACCCATTGCGATTCGAGATCGAGTCCCTCGGGAAGCGTCAGGGCGAGGTTTTCGACCTGGAGGGTCGCGGTCGGATCCTCGCCAGGTTGCCAGCTGACGTTCGCGGTTCGCAACACGCCGTCGAGGTCGAGTTCGGAGATGAAGGCCCGAGCCGAGGCGGAAAGCGCCAGGTCGACCCCGAGTTGGAGGTCCACGTCGTCGATCCGAAACTCGATCCGCCCCGTGGTCTCGTCGAGATGCCCCTTGGCCAGGGCCGTGGTCTGGTCGCCCTCGATGGCCGCGAGCGTGAACGCCATTCGCGTGTCGGTCGCGTCGGGCGGATCCAGGATCGCGTTGAAGGCCGAGGTGCCCACGACTTCGAAGTGATCACCGTCGGCGTCCTCGGTCTCGATGCCGCTCTCGATCTCCAGCCGTGCGATCTCGATCGTTCCGAGTCCGAGGCCCCGCACCGTGCGGTCCTCGTCCCGATCGTCCTTGTCCTCGTCGTCATCGTCGGTCTTCGGAGGTTCGAGCGACATGATGTTGAGGGCGGCGGCGTCACCCGAGCGCTCCGCGATCCGCACCAGCACTCGGTCCGCGTGGATCGATTCGAACTCGAGCGTCCCCGAGAGCAAGGGCAGCAGACGGACCGTCGCGGAGAGATCGTCGATTCGCAGGACCTGCGCCGCATCGCCGTTCCAACCCGGCGCGTCGAGCACGATGCTGCCGATGGTGACGCGTCGAAGACCGTCGATGTCCAGATTCCCGACCGCCACCTCCGCACCCGTGCGACGGTGGAGCTCGTCCTCGAGCAGCATGGTGATCAGCTGGTTGCGAACGAACGCGAGACCGATCAGCACCACCGCGAACGCGATCGCGAGCCGGCCGAAGCGGCGACGCCAGCGGCGGGGTGAACGGGGGCGGGGTGTGGTCTCGGCGTTGGCCATGGTCTGGGTATGGTCCACTCGGGCCGCGTGATCGATCCCGGAAGCGATCCGGCCGAAAATCGGTCGCCGGATCTGGTTTCGTCATTCTAAGTGGATCCCGGCCCGCCGATCGGGATGTGGGCAATACACTTCGGCGATGACGCCTTCCGACCAAGATCCGGCGGGGATGGCCAGCTCCGCCGGAATGCTGCTCTTCCTGCTGGTGGTGGTGATGGTGGTTCTCCTGATCCCGCTGCTGGCGGCCCTCCGCATCCGAGGCCGGAGGAAGATCGACCGCGCCAAGCGGCCTCGGGCCCGCTCACCGCTGGACCCCTGGCGCGAGGGTGGTCGCCGACACGCCCAGCGGGACCTCGATGCCGACCCGGACCTCGACGACCCGAACCTCGACGACCCG
>JAACEA010000478.1 GCA_009936695.1 Planctomycetia bacterium | reverse complement strand
CTAAAACCATCATGAGTTATCAAGTTTGATAAAGTCAGCTGCTACAGAGAATTGTAAAGGTGAATTTTCATAGAGATTGATAAATTGCTCCGGAATGTCGCCGGGGAACTCCACCAGCGACTCGGGCCGCTTCGTGCTCGCGATGCCCCAGGGATGGCCGTGGAAGTCGCCGCGTTCGATGATCGACATCTTGCTCGCGCCGCACCATTCGCCCTGGTTGTCGGTGTAGTAGAGGTTTCCGTCCGGTCCCATCTCGACGCCGCAGGGTGAACGAAGACCCGCGGCCTCCGCGTGCATCGCGCCGTCTTCGTCGACTCGGATCGCCCAGCCGCGCCAGTCCTTCTTGCCGAAGGGTTCGCTCCCGAAGGGACGGTTGAGCGTGAGCCAGAGATCGCCGTTCGCGTCGAACACCGGTCCGAAGGTGTATTCGTGGTAGTTCCCGCTGATCGCCCAGTCGTCGCACACGGTCTCGACCCGGTCGACCCGCCAGTCCTCGTCGAGATCGACCATGCGGGAGACCTCGCCGCGCTGGGCGACGTGGACCGGGCCGTTCCAGGACCGGCCTTCCGCGATCGCCGCCCGGCGCTTCGCGTCCTCGTCCGGATGCACCGCGAGCCCGAGCGGCTCCTGCAGTCCGTCGGCGTACTTGATGAAGCGGATGCGGTGCGGATCGTCACTGGTCGCGTCGTCCTCGGGGCTTCCCGCGAGCACCGCCACGGTCGGCGCGGCTTCGTAGGCGTTCTCGACGATCCATACGTCGCCCCGCCGGGTCGCGGTCATGATCCGTCCGCCGCCGAGCGGGAGCACGGCGCCCACCTCGTGGGCCACGCCTTCCGGTTCGGGAACGTCGACGAGTCGCCAGTACGTCCCTTCGTCGGCCGCGGTGGCGATTCCACAGGTCATGGCGGCGATGGCCGACATCGCCACGATCGCGTTTCGGCCGATTCCGATTCCGGAATTCGTCTGTCGAAGGGAATGCATCCTTGTCTCCTCGGGTCGATTCACCATGTCAGCTCCACATCGAATTCGCCTTCGAAGTCCACGTCTTCGCGTCCGACCATCTTCAGCGGGACCTTGACGATCAGTTCCTTCATCCCCCCGGGATCCTCGCGGACGAACGACTCGGCGCCCGACACGCGGACGGTGCGTTCGCCGTTGATCCGCCAGATCCGCTCGAGGCCCTCGCCTGCGACGGGTTCGATCGAGGTGGCGATCGCGGCCCGCATGTAGAGATCGCCGCGGCCGGCGTCGCTTCCCACGGTGAATCGCCGGATGAGGGTGGTGCCACCCTCCGCGATCCTCGGCAACGGGCGTTCGACGATTCGAACGCCGTCGAGTTCGCTGTTGAAGGCGGGGCGTCGTGCGTCGTCCCGGGTCACGCCGGCGAACCGCCACGCGCCGTTCCGGAGGCCGGCGGCGTCCCGGGCGTTCGCGGCCGGCCAGGCGGCGTCGCGCGTCTCCAGCATCGCGATCGCCGGACCGTCGGGCATCTGGAGGACCGAGCGCCCCTCCGGCGCCTCGAGCTGGCCGGCGCGTCCGCGCCAGGTTCCCTCGGCGTCCATGAACGCGCCGCGCCACGCCTTGGCGAGTCGGGCGTGTTCCGCGTCCCACGCGAAGTGGATGTTCTCGGGCAGTCCGACGGCGATGGTGCGCGGGCTCACGTCCCGCATGAAGGTCCCGAAGAGGATCGGTTCGTCGATGGGGACGAGCGCGTATTCACCGGCGTCCGGCACCACGCCCCGTGGAAGCGGCATCGATTCACCGAGCGAGAGGTAGGAGCGGATCGCGTCGACCTGCTTGACGGGATCGCCGCCGAGAATCTCCGGGAAGATCCGCTCCGTGCCGCCGTTGCCCCAGGAGGCGGTCATCCGGGTGCCGGGATTCGTCTTCTGCGGATCGAGCAGGTGCTTGCGGAACCAGCCGGGCCGGAGCCGGGCGTGCATCGTCGCGAGATCCACCGCGGGGATGCCGAGGGCGGGATGTCCGCCCACGGTGTGGCACTGCACGCACGACACGCCGTCGGTGCCCGTGAGCACGTGTCCCGCGGCGACCCGTTCCTCGTCGAACTCCGGTTCCCGACCGTCGGCCGCGATCGCGTCGGCCGCCGCGAGGTGGACCACGAGATCCCGGGTCTGGGCGTCGCCGAAGATCGGCATCCGGGTCTTCATGTACGGACGCACCTTGGTGCCGTTGGCGAGCATGTCGCGAAGCGCCTCGAGTCGAAGCTTGTTGCCCACGCCGTCGAGCGCGGGGGGGATCCGCCCTTCGTCGCCGAGTTCCGCATCGTCGTCCGAGGCGAAGCGGGCCCGGGCCTCGACGGAAGGCCCGCCCACGTCGGGTCGTTCGTGGCAGGCGATGCAGTCGAGTCGGTTCATCGCGTGGGCGACCGCGACATCGGCGGGAAGCGGTTCGACCATGGCCCCGGCGTTCGTGACGAACTCGTCCAGCAGGGCGAGCTCCTCGGCATCGAAGTCGTAGTCCGGTGCGGTGGAGGGGACTTCGGGCGAGAGGCAGCCTCGCCCGGCGACCAGGGAGGCGAGCGGGG
>JAACEA010000006.1 GCA_009936695.1 Planctomycetia bacterium | reverse complement strand
CGGCGTGGAGCGGCATGGGGGATGTCTCGTCCGAAGGGGTCGCCACGGGGCCGCGGCAGGCGGCGAAGGCGATGGGAAGCAGCATTGCGAGGAGGGCCCGGTACACCCCCGCATGGTGGCCGATCCGGCAGTGGGCCGCAACGCGATCGCGGCCGGGGGAGTCACAAAAAGAACCTCCGCCGCGGTGGTGGGTGACCGCGGCGAAGGCGAGGGGAGGGACCCGGCCTTGCGGCTGGGTCCCGAGAGAGATTGCGACGAGAGCGAAGTCGAGGAGAGGGTCACCCCTACGGAGGCCAAGGGGGGCGGATTCGCAAGTCCTTGCGTTTCCCGCCAGTGCGAGAGGGTCCTTCCACTCGTCAACCGTCTCGAACCTGAACCGAGCCCCGCTCTCGTCGCGGGCGGGGCCGGCGGGGACGTCGTCGGAGAGACGTCCACCACCGGTCCCAGAGAGAGATCCGTCCGGCCTTCGATCCCCGGGAGGAGATCGTGGAGGAGACGCCGGACGGCGTTGCATCCCCGTCAGGGGGTGCGATCACAAGAAGGACCGGTCGGCGGTGTGTCCCGCCCGACGACCGATCCGGTCGAAGGGTCAGCTGCAACCCATGGAGTTTCCGCAGTTCAGGCACTTGTAGCACGTGCCGTTTCGAACGGTGATCGATCCGCACACGTCGCAGGCGGGCGCATCACCCATCAGCGAGGCATTCGACTGGTCGAGCACGTTGGGCGCCGTGCTCGAGTCGTCCGTGTCGGCATCCTCGGTCGGACGTGTCGCCGAGGTGACGGACGGGCTCGCGGCCATGCCGCCGGAGATCGGGTTCGTGGTCGAAGGCGATTCGGTCTTCGCCAGGCCGGCGGAGAGGCCGGTTTCGAAGTCGCGATCGGTCGTGTCTGACTCGTTCTCGCATGGTTCGTCCTCCTTGACGATGGTTTTCACCTCTACGGGTGCCGCCGCCGGCGTCCTGCGCGGGGCGTTCTGTTCGCGGTAGCCGGGGACGAACTGCATTCCGAACCAGCGGAAGATGTAGTCGACGAGGCTCTTGGCGAACGGGATGTCGCTGTTGGTGGTCATGCCCATCGGCTCGAACCGCTGATGGGCGAACTTGGTCACGAGACTCTGCACCGGGACGCCGTACTGCAGGGCGACGCTGATCGCGGTCCCCAGGCTGTCCATCAGACCGCCGATCGTCGAGCCCTCCTTCGCCATGGTGATGAAGAGTTCGCCCGGCGAACCGTCCTCGTACAGGCCGACGATCAGGTAGCCCTCGTGGCCCGCGACGTTGAACTTGTGGGTCACGGATTCCCGGGTGTCGGGGAGTCGCCGTCGCATCGGGCGTTCGATGATCTTCTCGACCACCCGCTCGATGACCTTCGCCTCGGCGCCCGCGTCCCGAAGGCTGGCTTCCAGCATCGCGTCCGCGGCTTCGTTGGCCCCGGTCGCCTCGAGCGCCTCGTCGGCGTCGACGTCGTCGTCCTTCTCGGCGTCGGCCGAGGTGTTGAGCGGCTGGCTGAGCTTGCAACCGTCGCGGTAGAGGGCGTTCGCCTTCAGTCCGAGCTCCCAGCTGAGTCGATAGGCGTCGCCGATCTGTTCGACGGATGCATCGGCGGGCATGTTGATGGTCTTGCTGATGGCGCCCGAGATGAAGGGCTGGGCCGCCGCCATCATCCGGATGTGGCCGACCGGTGCGATGAACCGCTTGCCGTCGGGACCGCACTTGTTCGCGCAGTCGTAGACCGCGAGGTCCGCGTCCTTGAGGCCCGGGGCGCCTTCCACGGTCTGCGTTCCGCAGATCACGCGGTTGAGGATCGTTCGCTGGGCGACGTTCAGGCCGAGGGCCGCGAGTCCGTCGAAGCCCATGTCCGCTCGGGCGGCCTCGGGGTCGACGCCGAGCTTCCGAAGCACGGACTCCGGCATCGACCACGCATTGAAGGCGAATCGAAGTTCGAACACGGTGGGGAGGACGTTCTCGAGGGTGACCAGGTCCTCGCCGGTGTATCCGTGCTCCACGAGGAAGTCGCGGAAGGTGATCCCGTCACCGCGGGTGCCGTCGGGAAGCGGCATCTCGACCTCGAGGTCGAGCCGGCCCATGACGTGGGCGACGATGGCGTCGATCGACTCGGATTCGTATCCGAGCGATGCGAGGGACGGACGCAGCGACTGGTTGGCGATCTTGAAGTAACCGCCGCCGGCGAGCTTCTTGAACTTGACGAGGGCGAAGTCCGGTTCGACGCCGGTGGTGTCGCAGTCCATCAGGAGCCCGATGGTTCCGGTGGGGGCGATGACCGAGACCTGCGCGTTGCGGAAGCCGAACTTCTCGCCGAACGCGAGGGCGTCGTCCCATGCGGACGTCGAGTGGCGAAGGAGGTCTCCCGCGTTGGCGAGGTTGGCCGCGGCCACCAGATCGTGGTCGATGGGGACCGGGGCGATCCGGAGATCCTCGTACTCGCCGCTCTCCCGAGCCACGCCGTGGGCGGCGCGACGGTGGTTGCGGATGACCCGGAGCATGTGCTCGCGGTTCTTCTCGTACCCGGCGAAGGGACCGTGTTCGGCGGCGAGCAGGGCGCTCGCGGTGTAGCTGCGGCCGGTGAGGATGGAGGTGAGCGCCCCGCAGATCGCGCGGCCTTCGTCGCTGTCGTAGGGGATGCCGGACTGCATCAGCATCGCGCCGAGGTTCGCGTAACCGAGGCCGAGCGTCCGGTACTTCCAGCTTCGACGGGCGATCTCCTCGGAGGGGAAGCTCGCCATGAGAACGGAGATCTCGAGGACGATCGTCCAGAGACCGATCGCGTGCTCGTAGCCGTCGATGTCGAAGGTCCGGGTCTCCGCGTCGAAGAACTTGAGCAGGTTGATCGACGCCAGGTTGCACGCGGTGTCGTCGAGGAACATGTACTCCGAGCACGGGTTGCTCGCGTTGATGCGGCCGCCCTCGGGGCAGGTGTGCCATGCGTTGATCGTCGAGTCGTACTGCACGCCGGGATCGGCGCACTTCCACGCGGCGAAGCAGATCTTCTCCCAGAGGCCGGTCGCGGGGATCGCCCTGGAGAGCTCGCCGTCCGTTCGACGGACGAGGTTCCAGTCGTCCTTCGCGTCGACCGCGTCGAAGAACTCGTCGGAGATCCGGACGCTGTTGTTCGAGTTCTGGCCGCTGACCGTGTAGTAGGCCTCGCCGTTGAAGTCGTAGTCGAGCTCGAGTCCGAGGTCGCGGGCGACGTCCTGCTGTTCGGGCGCGAGGTTCTTCATGCCCTCGACGAGGGCCGCGACCTTGATCTCCTCGCGGACCTTCCAGTCGATGAACTCCTCGATGTCGGGATGGTCGAGGTCGAGGCAGACCATCTTGGCGGCCCGTCGGGTGGTGCCGCCCGACTTGATCGCGCCGGCGGCGCGGTCGCCGATCTTGAGGAAGCTCATGAGGCCCGAGCTGCGGCCGCCGCCGGACAGCGGCTCGTCCGACCCGCGGACCGCGGAGAAGTTGGTGCCGGTTCCGGATCCGTACTTGAAGAGTCGGGCTTCGCGGGTCCAGAGGTCCATGATCCCGCCGTCGCCCACGAGATCGTCGCTCACCCGCTGGATGAAGCAGGCGTGGGGCTGGGGGTGGGTGTAGGCGTCGGCGGCGCGGCTGATCTCGCCGGTCGCATGGTCGGGGACGAAGTGGCCCTGCGCCGGGCCGGTGATGCCGTAGGCGAGATTGAGGCCCGTGTTGAACCACTGGGGGCTGTTGGGTGCCGCCATCTGGTTCAGGAGCATGTGGGCGAGTTCGGCCTCGAAGGCGTCCGCGTCCTCCGTGGTGGAGAAGTAGCCGTAGCGCTCCCCCCAGTGTCGCCAGCACCGGCTGAGTCGCGACACGACCTGCCGGACCGAGCGTTCCGGTCCGAGGACGCGGTTGCCGGCGTCGTCGAGCATCGGCGTGCCGTCCGGATTGGACTGCGGAACCCCGGCCTTGCGGAAGTACTTGCTGACGACGATGTCCGTCGCGAGCTGACTCCAGCTCGCGGGGATCTCCGCGTCGTTCATTTCAAAGACCACCGAGCCATCCGCGTTGGTGATTTTGCTGGTCCTGGTCGTCCACTCGATCGAGTCGTAGACGTCGCGGTCGGTGTTGGTGAATCGTCGTGAGATCTTCATGATGTTCGTCGTCCTCTGAGTCCGTTCGTGGCCGTCATTGGCCCGCGTGATGATGAGTCACGCTCCGTCGTGTCGGGCGGTGGCCCCGGTCGTCAGACCGAGTCACCGTCCACGGGAGGAAGCGTGATTCCGTCCTGATGCTGATACCTGCCGTTCCCGGCCGGGCTGTTCGTGGCGTGGATTCGATCCATGCTCGATGCATGGACGTTGAACCGGCCGCGAGGGCGGCGATCGCCGTCGGCGGAAAGCGCGACGGTGGCTCCATTCTTCGAATCGCTGAAAACAGGCACGAAACGCCTCGACTTCCAAGGCCGACGACGCCCCGATGGGGCGGGCCGGCGAACTTCGACCTTTTCGTGACGAGCACGAGAAGGTGCCGATCCGGATCGGTCCATTCGATTCGCCGGATCGGCGTCCGAATCGAATGGTGGAGGCGACGACGTCCTGTCGTTCGACTCCGTCCTGCGCCGGGTCGCCTTCATTGGCGACCACGCATCCCGGGATCCGCGCCTCTCGGCGGAGATCCGATCGTGGGAGGCAGGCAATGCCTGCTCCGGCCGGTTCCGGCCCAGTCCAATCGGAGCGTGATGCTCCGAAGTCCGTCGGATCGGCGGTCGAGTCGACCGGACGGATGGGCGAATACCCCGAAAGGGAGACGCCGCCAGGAATGGACCGGAGACAACCGTCTCCGTGGGTCGAACAGCACCCGGGAACCCACACGAACCTTCCAAACGCGGGGAGATCGGACAGGACGCCGAACCACTCGGCATCGGGGGAT
>JAACEA010000477.1 GCA_009936695.1 Planctomycetia bacterium | reverse complement strand
GTCGTCCCGAATCGGCGCTCCGCCGTCTCGACGGCGTCGGCTCGACCGGCCGGACGGATCCGCTGTTCCACGGGATCCGCGCCGATGCTATGCGCGATCTCGGGCGATACGAGGAGGCGGTCGAGGCCTGCGCGGCCTCGCTTCGGATCGACCCCGGCGACGTACGGACCCGGATCGTGATGGGCAACGCCCTGGCGGATTGCGGGCGGCACGCCGAGGCGGCCGCCGTGTTCCGGACCGCCGCGGAGGATGCTCGCGATCCAGCGATCCGTGCGAGCGCGAGATTCAACGAAGGCAACATGCACTTCATCGAGGACCGCATGAACGAAGCGATCGTCGCCTACCGGGCGGCCTTGGCAGCCGACGCATCACACGTCAGGGCGGCCCAGGGACTCGAGGAAGCGAGGCGACGTGCGCGATGAGGTGACGGTCGTGATTCCCGCCCGCGACACGGCGGCGACCCTCGGGGAATGCCTCGATTCGCTGCTCGTGATCCTCGCATCGCCGGATTCCGGTCTGGTCCGGATCATCGTCGTGGATGATGGATCGCGTGACGAGACGGCGGCCATCGCCCGTTCTCGCGGCGTCGAGGTGCTCCGATCGGGGGGGCGAGGCGCCGCGGCGGCTCGAAACGCGGGGATCGCGGCGGTCTCCACGGAACTGATCTGGTTCGTCGACGCGGACTGCGTCGCGTTTCCCGACGCACTCGAACATCTGCTGCCGCATCTGGCGGATCCCGGAGTCGCCGCCGCCGGCGGCACCTACGTGATCGCGCCCGAGGCGACGCTGCTCGAGCGACTGATCCACGAGGAGATCCAGGTGCGGCACGCCCGGATGCCGGACGAGGTCGACTTTCTGGCGACTTTCGACGTGGTCTATCGTCGGAGCGTGCTGGAATCGGTCGGCGGGTTCGACGAACGCTATCTCAAGGGTCAGGACGCCGACCTCGCGTTCCGGGTCGTGGAGGCCGGGCATCGACTTCGATTCGACCGGCGTTCCCGGGTGCGGCACCATCATGCCGATCGGCTCGCTCGCTACCTGAAGGTGCAGCGACAGCAGGGTTACTGGCGGGTCGCCCTGCACCTCGAACATCGAGGTCGGGGTGGAAACGCGTACAGCGGTCCGCTCGACCATCTCCAGCCATTCGTCGCCGCCGCGTTTCCGCCGAGCCTCGTCGCGGTCGCGTGGCCGCCGTGGGGCCCGGTGGCGCCCGCGGCGGTCCTGCTGGTCCTCGTTCTGATGCAGTTGCCGATGACCATCGCGATGGTGCGGCGGGGTGGATGGGCGATGGGCTGGTTCACGCTGCTGGGCGCGATTCGCGCGATCTGGAGAGCCGCGGGTCTCGTCCAGGGCGTGCTTGATCGGGTGTTTCGACGAGGCGCGATCGCGTCGAGGGGGAATCCGGCGTGACGCTGCTTCCCCTCCTGTTCTGGACCCTGCTCCTTCTCCCGGGTTACTCGCTCGCGAGGCGTTTCTTCGCGGAGGAACTGGAGGGTGGACTCCTTCCCGGCATCGCCGTCTCCTGGATGAGCAGTCTCGTGGCACTCGCGCCCCTGGTCGCGGTCGGGTACCTGATCGAGACGCCGATGGTGTTCGTGATGGCGGGCCTCGCCGGGTTCATCGCGTGGGGATGCGTCGACGTGATTCGAAGCGGTGCGTGGCGGGGCGTCGGACGGCTCCTGCTCGCCGCGCTCACGATCGAGGCGGCGCTCGTCGCGGTCGAGTTGGTCTTCTCGGCTCGACACGGTTCGATCCTCGCCGCCGATGCGCGGGTCCATCTGGCCCGCATCAGGTTCCTCTTCGACCACGGGTTGACCAATCTGGATCCGTTCGTCCAGGGCGGGAATCCATATCCGATCTACCACACGAATCTTCACCACGCGCTCTTCGCCGCGGGCTCGCGAATCGTCGCCACCGACCCGGTGACGTTCTGGTTCGGTTCGCTGGCGGCCGCCAAACTCATGATCGCGAGCGGCATGGCCTATCTGGCATGGGCGGTGCTCGGCGGACGATGGGCCCCGTGGATCGCGGCGGTCATGGTGCTCGTGAACCGCGGGCCGGTGACCTTCTCCATCTACCCGAACCAGTTGGCGCCCTGGTTCCTCCTGCCCGTGTTCGCCGGGGTGCTGGTCCGGACCCTGGCGGATTCCTGGAGGGAGCCCGGGAGACCATGGTGGGCGAACCTGCCGAAGCTCGGCGGGGTCGCCTTGGTCATCGGCATGTTCCACCCGCTCTACGCGGGGTTCGCGGTGGTCGTCGCATCCCCCATCCTCCTCGCGGTCGGCGGCTGGCGGGTGGTGAGGAAGCGACCGGGACGGGCGACCGCGTTCGCGGGATGGCTCACGATCCTGCTCTTCGCGATGCCGTTTCCGGTCGCGGGCAAGTTGATGACGGTCGGAGATCGCGAAGCGGCGGCGGACGTGAACGAGGTCCGCGGTGGGATCTCGGAGGGCCGCGCGGGCCTCGAGATCGACGATCGTCGTGGGATCGAGGAGCCCGAGGACCCGCCCGTCGCCACGGCGAGACCCGAGGCGCCGACAAGGGGCGCGAGGGCCGCCCGGCTCTTGAAGGCGCCCGAAGGCTGGATGAACACCACCTGGGGAGAGACCACCTGGATCTCCCGAACGCCGGGGCGCGGCTTCACCGGCGCCTATCAGCGTGGCAAGATCAAGGCGTGGCGGGTGCTGGTCGTGCTGTTCTGCGGGGGGCTCGCGATCATGCTGGCGGGTCGTCGGGAGGTCCTGTACCTCCTCGCCGCGATCGGCGTGGTGCAGGCGGTGGTGCTGGTGCCGCCGGTCGCGACGGCCGCGGTCCGATTCCTCGGAGCGCACTGGATGCTCGAACGCTTCGAGACCCTCGCCTTCGTGTTCTTCGTGCCGCTCTCGGTCCCGGCGATCGCGGCGGCGATCGAGCCCGCGTGCCGGCGGGGTCTGGAGAAGCGACGCTTCGGTGGCGTGTTCGATCGCGGCCTGCTGGCCCTGCTGACCGTCGGGGGTCTGTGGGTCGGGATGGCGCACGCGAGTCATCGGCGTCCCTACGACTGGGACTACTACTGGAATCGGGTCTCGGCCCCACGTCACTATCGCCTCGGCCGCGAGTATCTGGGGCTGCTCCGGCTGCAGGAATTCCTCGAGACGAACATTCCCGCCGGCTCGGTGGTGGCCGTGGAGGCGTTCACCGGGACCCGCCTGAAGATGCTCCATGACATCGTCCTCGTCGCGAGCGAACGCAGCAGCACGGGCGTGCTGGATGGTGGAAGACGTCGGATCGATCTTCGACGGATGTTCGATTTCGAGACCGAGGAGGAGACCAGGGCCGAACTCTTCGAGAAGTACGGGGTGACCCACGTGGTGTCGCGAGGTTCGCCGAGGGTCTGGGTCGACTGGTGGGAGGCGGAGAGCGTGCGCCGTCGCGGCTACGTGGTGACGCGACTCGCGGAGGAACTCGACATCGAGGAACTCTGGCGGCGGGAGCTCAAACTGGGAATCCGGCTGATCCGGGCGAAGCGATACGACGAGGCGGTGGAGAAGCTCCGTGACGTCGTGGTGGCCGATCCCCGTCTGGAGAAGGCGTGGCACCAGTTGGGGGTCGCGCTGCGCAGGCGTGGTGACGCGGTCGTGGCGGCGGAGGCGTTCGGCAGGGCCGGCGAGCTCGATCCGGAGGACCTGCGGTATCCCTTCATGGAGGGGCTCGCCGCCTTCGACGCGGAACGATATTCGGCGGCACTCGCCGCCTTCGACCGCGCGCATCGACTGGCCCTTTCGCAGGACGACACGGGGCAGGCGGCCTCGACGATGCTCAACATCGGAAACACCTGGTACATGCTCGGCAACATGCTCGACGCGGTCGCCGCCTACGACGTCGCGATCGAACTGGACCCGGAGTACGCGAAGGCGATCGAGTACCGGGACACCGTCGCCGCGATGCTCGCCGAGGAATCCGACCCTGGATCCGCGGCATCGATGGAGAATCGGGATCAGTCCGACACCGAGGATGGACGGCCTGCGCGGGACGACGACAGCACACCTTCCGAGAGACCGATCCCATAGGCGATCCAGCTCCGACCTCGAACCCGCATGGCCTTGCCGCCGCCGACGCCGCCGGCGAAGGTCGTCGCGGCGCCGATCAGGATCCAGACCGGGGACTTCGCGAGGGTCGCGACCGTCGCGTGAACGGTGCCGTCGATGTCCCGTCGAAGCGGGGCGACGCAGCGGCCCACGGTCCGCATTCGTCTGATCAACCATCCGGCCGTGGCCCTCGCGGGCGGGACGTAGTCGATCACCGGTGCATCCGCGGCCCACACGATGCGGGCGCCGGTGCGTGCGAGCCGCTGGAAGAAGTGTCGATCCTCGCTCAGCCGGAGGAAGCCCTCGTCGAACCAGGTGTCGAGTCGGTGCGGGAGTCCGGCGTCGAAGAGGACGTTGTTAGTGAACGCCCAGGGGCGCGCGGCGCCCGTCGGGCGTTCGGATGGCGCGAAGAATCGTCCGGAGATCACCCACGCCGGAGGCGGGATCTCGAATCGAGGGACGACCGGGCCGGTGACGATCTCGGCGGCATGGTCCCGCTTCACGCGCATCATCTCCGCGAGCCAGTCCGGCGTCGCCTCCTCGTCGTCGTCGAGAAAACCGATCAGGTCGCCGTCGCCGGTGAGTTCGGTCGCGCGGCCCAGGCCGCGGTTCCGCGGCGGGGCCACGCCGCGGCGTGGCTCGGCAACCACTTCGACGTCGAGGCCGGTGGACCCTGCGACGCCTTCCGCCACGGACGCGGGCCGCGGATCGTCGGGGTCGTTGTTCACCACGACCACGCGAAGATCGACGGATCCGGAATCACGAATCGTCTGGGCGGCGAGGCTCCGGAGAATCCGGCCGAGGCCGTCGGGTCGATCAAGGGTCGAGATGCAGATCACCACGCGATTCACTTGGGTCGGTACCTCCGGCCGGACTCAGGCCTGTTGGTGGCGTTCGGCGTATTCCTCGTATCGGCGACCGGCCAGGCCGGCCACCAATCCCGCCGCCCGGCCGAAGTCCCACGACACGCGGGCGGCCGCGACCCGGGGCCGGAAGATGGAGGTCGTGCCACGAACCACGCCCCGTGCGGCGAAGCGAGCGGCGCGAAGCAGAAGGGCCGCCGCTCGATGGGCGCCCGTCCCACCCTCGGTCCGAGGGGTGTTGATGCCGAGTCGATAGGACCGCCGAAGCACCCAGCCAAGGCGGAGTCGCTCCACCGGATACCACTCCCAGGCGACGGCGTCCGCGGACCAGACGATCTCGTGACCGGCCGCTCGCACCCGCCGGAAGAAGTCCTTGTCGCTTCCACCATCGTGCCGCATGGTCGCGTCGAACCGGAATCCACCGTGGCGTATCACGTCCGCGTCGATCATCGCGTTGTGGGTGAACGCCCAGGGCCGCGACGTGCCCGTCGGATAGTCCGGTGGTTGGAACACCCCGCTCGCCGCGGCCCATGGAGGCGCGTCTGCGGGAAAGCGGGGATTCGCCGGGCCCGTGACCACGGCGGCACCGGTCCGGTCTCTCGTTCGCAGCAGGGCGGCCAGCCAGTCGGATTCGACCGTCTCGTCGTCGTCCAGAAAGGCGAGTGTGTCGATTCCGGGATCCGCAAGGGCGATGTCGAGGGTTCGATTCCGGGCGGCGGGGATTCCCGGTTCCGGTTCGAACGCGTGTTGGATTCGGAGGCTGGTGCGGGGAAGCGGCTTTTCCGTCGGAGCGTCGTTCTCGACGACGACCACCTCCACTTCGACGCCTTCAGGAGCCGATATCACCTCCAGCGAACGCAGCAGGCGGGCGAGGCCGTCCGGACGACGACGCGTGATGATGCAGATCGCGACCCGCATGGAGGACTCCTTTGACGAACCGCTCCGAGGCTACCACGATCCCCGCCCACCGCGACGCCCCGCGGGTCTCGGTGGTGGTGGCCATGTTCGAACGGCTGGAACGGTCGGTGGCGTGTGCGCAGAGTCTCGCGGGCCAGTCCATCGACGAGGCCGAGATCATCTTCGTGGACGACGGATCCGAGGATGGAACGCCCGAGGCGGTGGAGGCGGTCGCGGAACGGTCCCGGATTCCGATGCGGGTCGTCCGGAACGAACGCAATCTCGGCGCGAACGCGAGTCGCAACCGCGGGGTGTCGCTCGCGGCGGCGCCGCTGGTCGCGTTCCTCGACTCCGACTGCGAAGCCGCGCCGGACTGGCTTGAACGGCTGGTCGAACCGTTCGAATCCGATCCGCGGCTCGGTGCGGGGTCGGGACTCGTGGAGGACGCCTGCGTCGGGAACATCTGGGAACTGGCCTTCAGTGGCACGCACCGACTCCCACGCCCCGGTCCCTGCTCGAGGATCACCTCCTGCAATCTCTGCGTGCGGCGGGCGCTGATGCCCGCGGGCGCCTGGGACGAGACCCGGCCCACACGAAGTGACGGGGGGCGTCCCGACACCGCGATCTCCGCCCGGTGTGACGAGGAGGGGCTGAATCTCGCCATTCGCGCCGCCGGCTGGGGCGTCGAGGCGATTCCGGCCGCGCGGGTTCGGCACTTCCATCCGTACTCCCGGCGAAGCCTGCTGCGTCAGGCGTGGTTCGGAGGTTGTTCCGCGGCCGAGATCGTGCACCGGTACCGACTCGGGCCGAGGCGGGACCTGGGACCGATCCTCCTCGCGTGGGTGTCGCTCGTGCTCGTGCTGCTGATCGCACCGTTCACCACCTGGTGGTTCGTCCTCCTCCCGGCCGCGATGGCGGGACTCGCGATCGCGGCCATCGCATGGAACGAGCTCGCGAACAAGGGCAAGACGGTCGGGGGTCTGCTGCGGGCAACGCCGGCGCTCTTCGTCTACTACCACGTCCGCCTCGCGGGATTCCTGGTTCGTCGATGGCGGCTCCGGCTCGGCGGCGGGGGCGTCGAACGGTTGGATCGGGCCCGGCTCGCGACCGGCCTCCCTGCGCCGCCGGAGCCCGGCGAATGACGGCGGCGCCCGCGAGCGACCTGTCCGACCGCACCGCGCGGGGCGCGGCGGTGATGCTGCTTGCCCGCGGACTCGGGACGGCGCTCTCGATCGGTGCCACGGCGGTGATCGCGCGATTCGTCACGCCGGAGGAGTTCGGCGTGGTCGCGATGGTGATCGCGATCCTCGGCATCGCACGGGTGCTGGAGGAGTTCGGTCTCGGCGATGCGGCCATCCAGGCCGAGCGGATCACCGACGGTGAGGTCACCTCGCTCGCGATCGTCAACCTCGTCGCCGGCGTGGGCCTGGCCGCGGGATTCATGGCCTGTGCCCCCCTGGTGGCGGGCTTCTACGATCGTCCGGAACTGGTCTCCATCTGCCTCGCGCTCGCGCCGCTCTTCGTCTTCGCGGGGCTCGGGTCACAGCCCCGGGCGATGATGCGACGACGGTTTCGCTTTCGATCGCTGGCGATCGCGCAGACCGTCTCGCTCGCCTGTGCCGCGGTGACGGGCATGGTCGCCGCGATCGCCGGGCTCGGTGTCTGGGCGATCGTCCTGCAGCATCTCGCGGGGGCGGCCGCGCTGGCCGTGGGGTGTTGGATCGCGTCGGGGTGGCGACCTCGTCGACCGGCGCCGCTCGCGTCCATTCGACCGCTGCTCGGGTACGGATTGAATCTCGGGTTGAGCCAGTTCCTCAACGCCCTCACCAGGAACGTCGACGACATCCTCATCGGCCGGTGGGTCGGACCGGCGGCCCTTGGTGCGTATGGCCGGGCCTTCCAGCTGATGACCCTGCCGTCCACGCAGTTGAACCAGCCGCTCACCAGCGCCGTCGTGCCGGCCTTGAGTCGTCTTCAGAACGATCCTGCTGGCTATCGCCGGCTCTATCGAACGAGCGTGGAGGTCATCGCGAGTCTGGCATTTCCCCTCGCGGTGTTCACCGGCGTCGCGGCGCCAGCGATGGTGGGCACCCTGCTCGGGCCCGACTGGAGCGAATCCGTGCCGTTGCTCAGGGCGCTGACGCCCGCGGGGCTGATGGTCTCCCTCAACGTCGCGACCGGCTGG
>JAACEA010000476.1 GCA_009936695.1 Planctomycetia bacterium | reverse complement strand
CTCCTCTGGGCGATCGGCATCGGCCTCGGTGGAACGACGGGGTTCGCCATCAACCCCGCCCGTGATCTCGCGCCGAGAATCCTCCATGCGATCCTGCCGATCCCCGGAAAGACCCACAGCGACTGGGGATACGCATGGGTGCCCGTGGTGGGACCGATCATCGGCGGAACCATCGGCGCGATCCTCGCCAAGACGTTCGGGTTCTGCTGACGGCGGGGGGATCCGACGTAGGATCACGGCATGATCCCGTCCTTGATTCTCCCGGCCGTGCTCATGACCGCCCCGCCACCCAACGCCGTCGCCCCGCCACCGGCACTGCTGCCGTTGCCGAGCGATCGCCAGCTCGCCTGGCACGACCGCGGGACATACGCCTTCGTCCATTTCAACATGAACACGTTCACCGACGTGGAGTGGGGCCATGGAGGCGAGGACCCCACGACGTTCCTCCCGACCGCCCTCGACACCGACCAGTGGTGCCGGGTGTTCAAGGACGCGGGGATGACCGGCGTCATCATCACCGCGAAGCATCACGACGGGTTCTGCCTCTGGCCGAGCGACCACACCGACCACGACGTCGAATCGTCGGACTGGCGCGACGGCGAAGGCGACGTGCTGGCCGACCTCTCCGCGAGTTGTCGGCGATTCGGGCTCGACTTCGGCGTCTATCTCTCGCCCTGGGATCGGAATCATCCGCTCTACGGCTCCGGTGAGGCGTACAACGAGTTCTTCGCGAACCAGCTTCGCGAGGTTCTCACCCGCTATGGTCCGGTGTTCGAAGTCTGGTTCGACGGCGCGAACGGCGAGGGCCCGGACGGCAGTCGGCAGGTCTACGACTTCCCGATGTTCCACGAGGTCGTCCGCGAGCTCCAGCCCGACGCCTGCATCTTCGGCGACGCCGGTCCGGACGTCCGGTGGATCGGCAACGAGCGGGGGATCGTGGGCGAGACGAATTGGAATCTGATGCGACGGGACGAGTTCTACCCCGGCATTCCGGGACGGAACCGCGAGCTGAACGAAGGACAGGAGAACGGGACGCACTGGCTTCCCGGCGAAGCGGACGTCTCGATCCGACCCGGCTGGTACTACCACGCCTCCCAGGACGATCGCGTCAAGGACCTCGATCAGCTGATGGAGATCTGGTACGGATCGATCGGACGCGGCGCGAACCTGCTTCTGAACTTCCCCGTCGATCGTCGCGGGCTCGTGCACGAGAACGACGCGGCCGCGGTGCGTGAGCTTCACCGCGCCGTCCGGGACATCACCGCCGTGGATCTCGCACGTGCCCGGCCCGCCACCAGCGACCAGACCCGCGGTGGCGACGAGGGACCCTTCACGGCGGCGAACACCACCGATGGCGATCCGACGACCTACTGGGCGGCGACGGACGGATCGGAGACCGGCACGATCGAGATCGCGCTCGAACGCCCCAGCCCGGTGGATCACGTCTCGATCGCCGAGTTCCTGCCGCTCGGTCAACGGATCCGATCCTTCAGCGTCCAATGTCGAACCGTCGACGGATGGACCACGGTCGCCCGCGGCACCACCGTCGGTAATCGACGGTTCGTTCGATTCCCGGCGGTGATGGCGAATCGCGTGCGGGTCGTCGTCGAGGATGCCCGGGCGAGCCCCACGATCCGGGAGATCACGGTGCACTCCGGGCCACCCCGGGTCGAGATCGCCGCGGAGGAACGCGCCTTCATCGACTCCACCGAGGTGTACCTCGCCGCGGATCGCGATCACGCCCGAATCCACTACACGCTCGACGGCAGCGAACCGACCCGGGAGTCGACGCGACATCCCGGCGGACCGATCCACCTCGATCACGATGCCCATCTCCGGGTCGCGGCGTGGGAGGGTGATCGACGAAGCCTGTCCGACGCCGAGATGATCTTCACACGCTTCGATCCCGAATCACTCGCCCCCGCGACGCACCCGGTCGAATGGAGGGGATCCCGGCCCGGCGTGCTCGACGTCTCGTGTTTCGAAGGCGGTTGGCAGAGTCTCCACGATCTCGCGGGCCGGACGCCCGTTCGAAGGGCGACCGTCGATCGCATCTCGATCGAGCCGCGAACCCGCGATGAACACGCGTGTCTCGTGTTCGAGGGATTCCTGCGGATTCGAACCTCCGGCGTCTACGACTTCCATCTCGCGAGCGATGATGGAAGCCGGCTCCTCGTCGGCGGCGGCGAGAACCCCGCCGGCATCGACCATGACGGTCTTCACGGTGTCATCGAGAAATCGGCTTCGATCCCCCTCGCAGCCGGCTGGCACCCGTTCCGCCTCGAGTGGTTCAACGCCACCGGAGACGCCGCACTCTCGCTTGAATTCGAAGGCCCCGGGGTCCCGCGCCGGGCGCTTCGTTCCGCCGATCTCGCCAGTGACGACGACACTGCGTCATCCGCCACACCCGCACCATGAGTGATCGCGAACCGATTCGAAAACCGCGCAAGCGTGACGATCGTCCGCCCAAGGACCGACCGAATCCGGTACGACTGAATCCACCGTCGCCGTCCGAGCGTCACCTGCTCGCCGTGGACCTGGGCCTCCGCACCGGCCTCGCGATCTACGGCCCCGACGGTCGACTGGTGTCCTATCGATCGAAGCACTTCGCGAAGACCGCCGAACTCCGTCGCGGTGTCGGGACGATCCTGCGGGACACCCCGCCACTCGCCTGGATCTGGCTGGAGGGCGGCGGGGATCTCGCCACCGTGTGGGAGAAGCGGGCCGCGCATCTCGGAATCGACTTCCGACAACTCCAGGCCCACGACTGGCGACCCACACTGATGCTTCCGCGACAGCAGCGGAGCGGTGAGATCGCGAAGCGGGAGGCCGACGGGTTGGCCCGCCGCGTGATCGAATGGAGCGGGATCGGCCGTCCCAAGGGGGAACTCCGACACGACACCGCCGAGGCGATCCTGATCGGCCTGCACGGAGCGATCTCGGTCGGGCTGCTTCAGGACCTGCCGCCCATCTGAACCGATCCGACGACGCGTCTTGCCGGACCGATAGACTGCGGATCGACTTTCGCAGGAAACCCGAAGAGGCGAGGCCCATGACGACCGAAGCATTCCCCGACGTCCAGAAGATCACCTATCAAGGACTCGACGGCGACCGACCGCTCGGATTCCGGCGATACGACCCCGATCGAATGATCGCCGGAAAGTCGATGCGCGATCATCTTCGATTCGCGAGCTGCT
>JAACEA010000475.1 GCA_009936695.1 Planctomycetia bacterium | reverse complement strand
GCAGGCGAAGAGATGCTTCGCCATCGGGGTGTCTCGGACGACGCCGCTGGTGTGCACGTGCCCGAGAATCGCCTGCAGGACGGGATCCTCGACCCCGAGTCCCCGGAGGTGTTCGACCCCGACGTACGGATGCTCCGCCTCGGTGGGATGTCGTTCGTAGTCGAAGTCGTGAAGCAGGCCGGCCACCGTCCACGCGTCGACCTCGTCGGGCGCGTGCAGGCGGGCGTGATGGGTCATGCAGGCGGCGACCGCCTCCATGTGGCCTCGGAGGGACGGGCTTTCGACCCACTCGTGCATCAGCGATCGGGCTTCGTCGGGCGTCATGGTCCCGAGTCTACGCGGGTTTCGAGCTCCCGACCCGCGTCTCGCCCCCGTCGCCGGTCGGGGTCGCGGCGTGGGCCGTCATGGCGCGTCGCACCTGCCGGACGCGGGTCGCGCGATCGCCGCGAACCCGCACCACCGGGGCGCGGGTGATGCCACGATCCGGAAGCAGCAGGTCCTCGAGAATCGAATGCACCCGTCGGCGATTCGACGCGTCGAGATAGCGGAAGCCGTCGGGCTGGTTTCCGACGTCGCGTTCGATCGGCACGAAGACGACGAGGTCCGCATGGCCGAGGGCTTCGATGACGCGTGGTTCGATCTCGGCGAGGAACGCCGGATCGATCTCGCCGCCGATCTCCATCGAGAGGATGGAGTGGGCGTGGGCGTCGAGGGGCGAGCGATCGAAGAGCACCCGGTCGCCGGGCGCCGTTGCGAGCAGTCTGGACCGGCCATGGTCCACGAGGGCACGCTCCGCGGCCCGGGTCGGGATCGACGGCGGCGGCTGCCCGGTCCTCCTCGCCACGGCACGGATCGGCTCCTCCTCGATCCGGTACTCCGGGCACGCCGCCTGGAGATCCTCGATCAGGGTGGTCTTGCCGACCGACTGGGTTCCCGCGAAGACGATCCGCATGAGTGGTCTCAGTCGAGCAGGTTCCGACCGGTCATCGCATCCGGTCGGGGGATGCCCAGCATCGCGAGCAGGGTCGGGGCGATGTCGGCGAGTCGGCCGTCTTCCGGCAGCGTCGCGTCGCGCCACGCGTCGCCGACCACGTGCAGCGGAACGTCGAAGTTCGTGTGGGCGGTCTGCGGGCAGTCGGCCTCGACGTTCCACATCTGTTCGGCATTGCCGTGATCCGCGGTGATGATCAGGGCGCCACCGCGAGCGAGGGTCGCGTCGATGATCCGGCCGACGCAGGCGTCCACCTTTTCGCACGCCGCGACCGCAGCCTCCATCGATCCGGTGTGACCGACCATGTCCCCGTTGGCGAAATTGACCACGATGAGTCGTTCGCAGTCGTCGGCGGCGAGCCGTTCGAGCACCGCTTCCATCACGCCGTCTGCGCTCATCTCGGGTTTCTGATCGTAGGTGGAGACGTCGGTGGGGCTCGGCACGATCGCGCGTCGCTCGCCGGGGAAGGGCTCTTCGCGGTAGTCGTTGAAGAAGAAGGTCACGTGGGGGAACTTCTCGGTCTCGGCGCAGCGGAACTGGGTGAGTCCGGCATCCGACACCACCGCGCCGAGGATCCCCTCCATGCGGGGGGGCTTCTCGAACATCACTTCGACGGGAAGTCCGGACTCGTACCGGGTCATGGCGGTGAATCGAAGATCGCGAAGTCGGGCACCGCGGTCGAATCCGCCGCGCTCCACCGCGGCCCAGGCGTCGTCGTCGAGCGTGAAGGCCTTGGCGATCTCCCGGGGTCGGTCTCCTCGGAAGTTGAAGAAGACGACCGAGTCGCCGTCGCGGATCCGACTCTCGAGGACGTCGGCGTCGTCGGCTCCGATCTGGGAGGGCGTGACGAATTCATCACCGTGTCGGGAGGCCTCGCTCGGTTCGGCGTAGTACGCCTCCGCGGCGGCGGCCGCGGTGTCGTGGCGGGGTCCGCTTCGTTCGGTGAGGCAGCGATACGCGGCCTCGACCCGTTCCCAACGATGATCACGGTCCATCGCGTAGAAGCGTCCCATCACCGACACCACCCGTCCGGTCCCGTGGGACTCGATCCCGCGCTGGAGTTCGGCGAGGTAGCCGATCCCGCCGGTCGGCGGCGTGTCGCGTCCGTCGGTGATCGCGTGGATCAGCACGCGGTCGCCGGGGAAGCCGCGACGCTTCGCGGCGTCGAGCAGCGCGACCAGATGTCCGAGATCGCTGTGGACCAGTCCGTCGCTCACCAGTCCGAGCAGGTGCACCCGCCCGCCCGTCTCCGCGGCATGGGCGAAGGCGTCGAGCAGGGCGGCGTTCTCGAAGAACTCGCCGGACCGGATCGACCGGGTGATCCGCATCAGCTCCTGGTCGACGATCCGGCCGGCGCCGATGTTCTGGTGGCCGACCTCGGAATTCCCCATCACCGGACCGTCGGCGCCGATCGGAAGTCCGACGTCTTCGCCGCTGGTCCGGACCAGGGTGGTCGGCCAGTTTGCTTCCAGATCGTCGGCGACGGGGGTGTTCGCCTTGCGAATCGCGTCGAAGGCGGCTTCAGCGGGGTGGGGGTTTCTTCCCCATCCGTCTCGGATCACGAGAACGGCGGGGGGATGCGGGGACGAGGGCGTCTCGGTCTTCGGGCTCATTCCGAGAGCGTAGCCCGCCGACGTCCGGTCCGTGCGAGGGCTCCGTGGAGTCCGGGCTCGGGGTTCCCCGGTTGCGGGATGGAGTCCGCGACGGATACCCTTCATGGATGCCGACCGACGCCGCTTCCCGCACCGAGCACGCCCCCATGCTGAAGGACCGCTACGAGTCCGTGTTGCAGCGGGTCGGTGAAGCCGCCCGAAGATCCGGTCGCCGTCCCGAGGAGATCGTGACCGTGGCGGTCACCAAGAACGCCTCGATGGACGTGGTCCGCGAACTCTTCGACCTCGGCCATCGGCACTTCGGCGAGAACCGGGTCCAGCAGCTCGCGGCCCGGGCCGCCCAGATCGACGAGTACCGCGACCGGATCCGGGAGCACCCCGGGGCCAGTGGTCGCGAGACGCCGGATCGCCCGAACTGGCACATGGTGGGATCGCTGCAACGGAACAAGGTTCGGAAGGCGATCGAGAACGCACGACTGATCCATTCCCTGGACAGCCTGCGACTCGCCGAGGAGATCCAGTCCCAGTCCGCGAAGCGGGATCGAGTGACCGAGGTCCTGATCGAGGTCAACTTCGGCGAGGAACAGAAGGCCGGGATCGCCGCGCCGGCGGTTCGGCATCTCGTCGACCAGATGGGATCGATGATGAACGTCCGGGTCCGCGGCCTGATGTGCATGGCCCCGAACACCGAGGACGAGGCCCTGATCCGGAACACCTTCGACCGATGTCGAGAGGTGTTCGAGGACGTCCGGAAGTTCATCCGGGAGTCCGACCGCATCGACGTGCTTTCCATGGGCATGAGCAACGACTTCGAGATGGCGATCGAGTGCGGGGCGAACCTGGTGAGCGTCGGCAACGCGATCGTCGGTGATCCCGTCGTGGAGAGCGGCGACGACGAGCCCGCGCCCGAAGACGACTCCGCCTGACCGGCATCGGCACGAACATCCCCGGGGTCGACGAAACGACAGGGGCGGGACCATCGCGGTCCCGCCCCTGTCCGTTCGATCGTCGGCGTTCGTTCAGAAGCCGTAGGTGAATCCCATGGTGACCCACAGGGAGTTCCAGCTGTCGCCCGGGCCCGGGTCGCTGTTGTACTCGTCGCGGAGCGAGACGTAGAGGTTGAGGTTGTCCATCGCCTTGAGGGCGACGTTGACCTTGAGTTCGAGCACCGCGAAGTAGCTTTCGAAATCCTCGAGCTTGTTCTCGATCGAGGCGTTGCCTTCGAAGCCGATGCCGTCGCTGATCGCCCAGTTCCAGTTGGTGCCGAGGAGCGATCGGGCGGACCAGCCTTCGAGGCGGCTCCGCTCGTCCCACGACGCACCGACACCACCCTTCAGATTCCAGGAGAGCTCGTCGGTGCGGGAGAGGAAGTAACCGAGACCGCCGAACGCCTTGAATCGCTGACGATACGACTCGGTCTCGTTGTACTGGTAGCTGGTCTGGCCGAACCAGTTCCAGGCCCCGCCCTCGGAGAAGAGACGGTCGTACTCGGACTGCGCGATGAGGAAGTTGTCCTGCACCACGTCGTCGTCCTCGTTGTAGATGTACTTGAAGCTCGAGTTCCAGTTGGACATCACGTCCATCCGGGTCGCCGAAGCACCGAAGTTGAAGCCGAGGGTGTTGGTGGTCGTCCGGCTGAGCGTGAGACCGAGGCCGAGGCTGCCGCTCCACGGACTCTTCTCCTCGACCACGACGTCCGCATCGGCATCGTCCTGGATGCCGAGGACGAGTGAAGCCGGATCGACCGGCGAGGTGGTGGGGGGCGCGGGGGCGGTGGCGACCAGGGGTGCCGCCAGAAGCAGGGAGAGTGGATCCATCATCAAGTCCTCCGGAAGGAAGTGGGGTGATTCGTGATTCGGGCGGGGACGGTGGTCAGAAGGCGTAGGTCAACCCCATGGTCACCCAGATCTGGTTCCAACTGTCCCCTTCGGACGGATTGCTGTCGTATTCGTCGCGAAGGTTCAGGTAGAGCGAGAGGTTCTGCGTCTCGCTGACCTTGACGGTGAAGTTCGCTTCGATCACCAGCAGGTAGTCGCTGTACGCCTTGATGTCGTTTTCGATCGAGGTCGTGGAGGTCAGCCGGGTCAGGCTGGTCATCGCCCAGTCGAGGGAATACCCGAACGTGGTTCGCGGAATGAAGTCGGTGTTGCCGTTGCGGTCCTTCGAACCACCCACACCGCCGTTGATCCGGAGCTTCAGGTCCTCGGTGCTCGATGCCAGATAGCCGAGCCCGCCGAACGCCTTGACACGAGTCTTGTAGTTCTCGGTCTGGTTGTACTGGTAACTGGCTCGAACGAACCAGAGCAGCTTCGAGTTCGATGCGAACATCTGCTCGTAATTCGTCGCGAGGATCGCGAAGTTGTCCTTGACCTCGTTCTCGTCGAAGTTGTAGACGTACTTCAGCGTGGTGGTCCACTTCGACTCGTCGCCGTCCCGGATCGCGGACCCGTTGAAGTTCGCACCGAGCGTCAGGTCGTCGGTCTGGCTGTAGCTGAAGCCGGCGCCGAGGGCCACGGTCCACGGTGACTTCGGCGGCGCCGAGTCCTCGGTGGTGGCGGCGAGCGGCGATTCCTCGCCGTCATCCTCGGCGTCGAGCGGGTACCCGAGAATCAGCCCGGCGGCGGACGGGATTCCGGCTGTGGCGACGCTGGGAGCGAGGACGCCCCCGAGCAGGAGGCATGCGATTCTGATGTGCTGGAGCGTAGACATTCGGAGCACGATAGCGGACACCGATCCCATCCATCCACCCGGTTTCAGGCGACTTCCGGCGAATCTTCGCCGAGCCCGGATGACGAATGCGGCGG
>JAACEA010000474.1 GCA_009936695.1 Planctomycetia bacterium | reverse complement strand
ACGCCGTACCGGATGAATTCCAGATGCTCCGCGCGGTGCGCGTCGGTGTTGATCGAGATCAGGCACCCCGCGTCGACCGCGGCCCGGACGTGGATGTCGCGGAGATCCAGCCGGAGCGGATTCGAATTGATCTCGAGGGCCGTTCCGCCCTCGATGGCCGCAGCGATCACCGCTTCGATGTCGGGCTCGAGTCCCTTGCGACTTCCGATGATTCGTCCGGTCGGGTGACCGATGATCGACACCAGCGGATGTCGGGCGGCGGCGCAGAGGCGGGCGGTCGCGACCGCCGGCTCCTGCCGGAGCGACGCATGCGGGCTCGCGACCACCACGTCGAGCATCGCGAGGACGTCGTCCTCGTAGTCGAGCGAACCGTCGGCGTGGATGTCGACCTCGCTGCCCGCGAGCAGACGGATGCCGTCGATCCGCGCATCGGCCTCGCGAATCGCGTCCGCGTGGCGACGGAGCCGATCGACGTCGAGGCCGTTGGCCTGGGCGCTGGATCGGGAGTGATCGGTGATCGCCAGGATCTCACGACCGCCGGCCATCGCCGCGGCGGCGAGTTCGTCGATCGAGAGCTTGCCGTCGCTCGCGGTGGTGTGACTGTGGAGTTCGGCCCGGAGCGACTCGACCGTGACCAGGACATCGGGAATCAGTCGGACGAATTCGTCGCGATCCACCCGGAGCTCCGGCGGAATCCAGGACAGTTCGAGGGCTTCGTAGATCTCGGCCTCGGTCGAGGCCGCCACGGGGGCGATCCCGCGCTGCTGGGGGGGCGTCGCGTCGTCGTCCTCCGGAAAGAGGCCGTATTCGTTGAGCCGCAGTCCCCGGGCGATCGCCCGTTCCCGAAGCGCGACGTTGTGATCCTTGCTGCCGGTGAAATACAGCAGCGTCGCCCCCCAGACCTCCTCCGGCACGACCCGGAGATCGACCTGGATGCCCTCTTCGAGTCGGACCGAGGACTTGGTCTCGCCCGCGACGAGCACCCGGCTCACCCCGGGCTGCTCCCGAAACGCGGCGCTCGCCGCGTCGGGGTCGTCGGTGCTGACGAGGATGTCGACGTCGCCGATGGTCTCCTGACCTCGACGCAGGCTTCCCGCCCAGGCGACGCGGCGCATGCCCGGCAACGCCTCCATCACCCTCACCACCCGCTCCGCGAGCGGAAGCGCGTCGCCCAGTCGTCGCCGATCTCCGGCCGACTTCATGAAGTCGACCGACGCGCGGATGTTGTCGAGGGTCTTCCGGCCCATCCGGGGCAGGGCCTCGAGACGACCGTCATCCAGCGCCGCTTCGAGATCCGTCAGCGATTCCACCGACGCCTCCTGCCAGAATCGGCGAACCGTCTTCGGTCCGAGGCCGGGGACCTGCATGACCGCCCGGAGGCCGTCGGGAACCTCGGCCCGCAGGGCGTCGAGTTCCGCCACCTTCCCCGTCTCCACGAACGCGACGATCTTCTCGGCGCTCGACTTGCCGATGCCGTCGATCTTCTGGAGGGCGGCCAGGGCCTGCTCGCCGCGGGCGATGTCGGCGAGATTCGAAGCAAGGCCTTCGACGACGCGGGCCACCTTGGTGTGGGCGTTGACGCGAAATCCGTTCGCCCCGGTCAGTTCCAGAAGCGTCGCCATCTCCTCGAAGATGGCCCCGATGTCCTCGTTGGTGCTCATGCGGGCATCCTACGGGGTCGCACCCGTCACCCGACGTCACCGAGACCGAGTGTCGCGCCGTATCGCTCGAGCAGGCGTCGCCGGATCTCCATCGCATCCGGCCCCAGCAGGCGCGGATCATCTTCGATCCAGCTCGAGGCGTCCTCGCGTGCGATGCGGAGAAGATCGAGATCGGCCAGCAGGTCCGCGACTCGGAAGGGAGGAAGCCCCGACTGTCGAGCACCGAAGAGTTCGCCGGGGCCGCGGATGCCGAGGTCGAGTTCGGCGATCTCGAATCCGTCGTCGGTCGAGGCGATCGCCTCCAGACGGCGCCGGCCCTCTTCGGTCGTCGGCTCGCCGATCAGGGCGCAGACGCCACGGGCGGATCCTCGTCCGACCCGGCCGCGAAGCTGATGGAGCTGGGCGAGCCCGAATCGCTCCGCATGCTCGATCACCATCACCGTGGCGTTCGGGACGTCGACCCCGACTTCGATGACCACGGTGGCGACGAGGACGTCGATCTCCCCGGCCCGGAACCGGTTCATCACCGCTTCCCGTTCATCCGGCTTCATCCGTCCGTGCACCCCGGCGAGTCGGAGGCCCGCGAGGGGACCGGCTTCGAGCATCGCCCGATGGTTCTCGACGTCGGCCAGTCCCGCGTCGGATTCCTCGACCGCCGGTACCACCACGAATCCCTGTTCGCCCGCCGCGACGCGATCGGCGAGGAATCCGTAGACGTCCGGCGCCTTGCCCGGCACGACCACCCTGGTCACGGTCGGCGATCGTCCGGGAGGCAGTTCCCGGATCGCGGAGACGTCGAGGTCGCCGAAGACGGTCAGCGAGAGGGTCCTTGGAATCGGCGTCGCGGTCATGACGAGCACGTGGGGGACCCGACCATCCCGATTGGGTCGACGAAGCCGCGATCGCTGCTCGACCCCGAACCGGTGTTGCTCATCGATGATGACCAACGCGAGATCCGCGAATTCGGTCCGCTCCGAAAGGAGGGCGTGGGTGCCGACGAGGAGCCGCTGGCTTCCATCGGCGATCCGCTCGAGCAGCGCACGCTTCTCCGCGGGCGGCGTGGAGCCGGTCAGAAGCCCGATCTCGAGCGAGGCGCCTTCGAGCATTCGCCCGATCGACGCGTGGTGTTGTTCCGCGAGAATCGAGGTCGGTGCCATCAACGCCGCCTGATGACCGTGGGCGGCGGCGAGCAGCATCGCGTGCACCGCGACCGCGGTCTTTCCCGCACCCACGTCGCCCTGCAAGAGTCGATTGGTCGGGATGCTTCGCGCCAGATCGTTGCCGATCTCCGCGCAGACCCGGATCTGATCCGGCGTCAACTCGAAGGGGAATCGATCGCGGATCCGAGCGTTGATGTCCGGCGTCGTCTCGAGGGCGGCGGCGGTGAGGGTCGAGCGGAGATGTCGGCGCTTCATCATGACGCCGAGCTGGAGCAGGAAGAGTTCGTCGTAGGCGAGCCGTCGTCGGCCGTCGTCGGCATCCCGACGGGAATCGGGACGGTGGATGGCGCGATACGCCTCGCCGAGGGGCCGGAGGGCCCGCGCATGCCGGAACCGTTCGGGCAGGGGATCCTCCATCCCCGTGGTCGCCGGTTCGAGGATCCGATCGATGTACTCCTCGATCCGCCGGCTGGGGAGATCCTCGCTGGCGGCGTAGACCGGCCGAAGGCGGGCGTCCCGGGCGGGGAGGTCTTCGGCCTCGTCCACCGTCCGCCACTGGGGGTTCGCGAGCTGGAGGTAGCCGCGGTACCGCTTCGCGCGGCCTTCGGCGACGAGCGACATGCCCGGCCGGAGCTTGTTCCGAAGCCAGGGGGCGTTGAACCACACGAGCTGGATTCGGCCGGAGGCGTCCTCGAGGGTCGCCTCGATCCTCGGACGACGCCCGGGCGGGATCTTGATCGCCGCGATCTCCCCGCGGACCGCGACGTTCGCGGTCGTCCCGTCCTCTTCCGGAATGGAAGCATCCACCTCGGCGATCGAGGCTTCGGCATGCTCCTGCTCGTAGCGGATGGGGACGTGATCGAGGAGATCGCCGACCGTGCCGATGGCGAGCCGCTGCAGGATCGCGGCGGTCCTCGGGCCCACACCGGGTACGGCTTCGATCGCGTCGTCGATCTGGATCGCTGGAACGTCGGTCATTTCGGAATCCGGTGCGGCTCGGGTCGGAGACGTAGCATACGTCCGTGGCACCGAGACCCCCGAAAGGCCGACGATCGATCACCGACGCGATGCTGTTCGTGCAATCCGCGGGGAACGACGCCGACGCGACCGAATCGGCGACCGAGCCTTCGACGCCTCGACCGTACTCGGTTCGCGAGGCGGTGACGCTGCTCAACCGGTCGCTGAAGGAGATCGACGGCGGTCGGGAGATCAGCATCCTCGGCGAGGTCGGATCCCCCCGGCTCGCCGACCACTGGTACTTCACACTGAAGGACGCCACGGACGCCCAGATCAGTTGTTCGTTCTTTGCGCAGCGGCGACGCCTCGACCCTGAGTGCGCGACACCGACGCTCGGGCAGATGGTGGTCGCCACCGGGCGGCTCGAATACTGGGACCGCGGCGGCCGTCTCTCCCTCATCGTGAGTCGACTGCGTGCGGAGGGCGAAGGCGATCTCCACCAGCGATTCGAGCGGCTCAAGTCGACGCTCGCGGATGCGGGGTACTTCGACCCGGCCGCCCGACTTCCGATGCCCGAGTTTCCCCGGCGACTGCTGATGATCACCAGTCGGGACGGGGCCGCTCGCCAGGACGTCGAGGCGACCGCTCGGCAGCGATGGCCCGGATTCGAGGTGCTGTTGCATCACGTCCCGGTGCAGGGTGCCGCAGCGACCCCGCGGATCGCTCGGGCGATCCATGCCGCGCGCGACCAGGCAGCCGCGCTCGGCGTGGACGCCATCGTGCTCACGCGTGGCGGCGGGAGCATCGAGGATCTCTGGTGTTTCAACGAACGCGAGGTGGCCGATGCCATCCACCACTCGCGGCGGCGGGCGATCGAGCGCCATGGGCGAGGCGGACCACCTCCGGTCCCGCTGATCGCCGCGATCGGACATGAGACCGACACCTCGATCGCCGAGCTCGCGGCGGACGCCCGCGCCTCGACGCCCACCCAGGCCGCGATGCGCCTGGTGCCGGACGCCCGGGAACATCGAGGGGTCCTCGATTCCCGACTCGAACGCCTTCGGATGCTCGTCGCCGGGCGGCTCGAGCGTGCCGCCGCGAGGCTCGCGGCATCCGCACGTCATGAGTTGATTCGACGCCCGGAACGGCTGGTCGATCCGCATCTGCGGCGAGCCAAGGAACTCCAGGCCCGGCTCGACGTCGCGCTTCGGGCCCGACTGGTCGTCGCGACCACCCGCACCGACCGTTCGGAGTCGCGACTTGCGGCCTGCTCTCCGCGGAATCGGGCCACGATGGCGATGGACCGGATCGAATCCGACGGCCGTCGGCTCGACCGCGCGATGACCACACTGCTTGAACGCCACCGCACGCTCGTGGAGCACGCGGCGCGACGACTCCGAGCCGTCGGGCCCGAGCAGGTCCTCGATCGAGGCTACTCCCTCACCCTCGACCCTCAGGGACGACCGATCCGAGACGCCTCCCGGCTCACGGCCGGAATGAACGTCACCACGCGGCTCGCCCGGGGCGAGTTCGACGCGACGGTCGACCGGGTCCGGGAGGATTCGGATTCCGATCCCCGACCCTGATAGAGTCCGAGCATGGCGAAGAAGACCCGCAAGCAGGCCGAAGACGATTCCAGCGAACCGCTCCGCTTCGAGGAGGCCGCGTCGGAACTGGAATCGATCATCGATCGTCTCGAGGAGGGCGACATTCCGCTCGAGGAGAGCCTCGAGGCCTACGGCCGCGGCCGGACGCTTCTCACGCGATGTCGATCCATTCTCGATGCCGCCGCGACCGAGATCGCGGAGGTCGAGCTCGACACGGACGCGTCGGAACCGGGCGGGGATGCCTGAGTCGATGAGGCGACGCGCCGAAAACCGTCGACTCGCGGAAAGGCTTTTTCAATGACCCTCCTCGCCCTCGTGGGCACGCTGCCCGACTGGCTCGTGATCTGGTCACCGCGGATCGCGACCGCGTTGTTCCTCTTCGCGTTCGGGGCGTCGGTCGGGAGTTTTCTCAACGTCGTGGTGTATCGCCTGCCCGTTGGCCGGAGCGTGGTCAGTCCGCCCAGCCGATGCCCGCGCTGCGGCTGGCGACTCACCTGGCGAGAGAACCTTCCGATCATCGGCTGGCTCCTGCTTCGGGGCCGTTGTCGTCGCTGCCGGGGACGGATCAGCGTCCAGTACCCGCTCGTCGAACTGTTGATGGGGGGGCTCTTCGCCACGGTCTACCTGATGCTCTTCTGGCCGCTCCGAGGATCGTGGGTGGCCGACATCGGCGGCGACTGGTGGACCCTGGCCGGCTTCGGATCCGCCTGGCCCGCGTACGGCGTGATGGTCGCCCTGCTGAGTGCGCTGGTGGCCGCGACCGTCGTCGACGCCCGGACGTTTCTGATTCCCGCGGGGATCACCACGACGTTGATGCTCGCCGCGTTCGCCGGCTGGGCGCTCCAGGCGATGCTTCCCTCGCCCTCGCCGGCGATGGCATCGTTTCCGATCCCGCTCGCGACCTGGCCGGTCGTCTGGATCACGCTCGGAGCGGCCGCGGGGACGCTGATCGCCTGCGTCCTCCTTCGAACCGGTCGGATCCGACGCAGCTTCGCCGACTACGAGGACTACGTTCCGGAGGGCGATGTCCTGGCGGAGTATCCGCATGGACGTCGGGAGATGGGGATCGAAATCCTCTTCCTGCTCCCCATCCTGCTCGGGGGGCTCGCCGGGTGGGGGATCCACATCCTCCTCCAGCCCGAGGGTTCCCCGCCGGAACTGCTCGAGGTCCTCGGCGCCTCCGCCTTCGGCTGGTTCATCGGCGGGGGCCTGGTCTGGGCGATCAGGATCCTCGGAACCCTCGCCTTCGGGCGGGAGGCGATGGGCATGGGCGACGTGCATCTTCTCGCGGGGATCGGGGCGGCCCTGGGCTGGATCGATCCGATTCGCATCTTCTTCCTCGCGCCCTTCATCGCCCTGGCCTGGATCGCCGTCACCCGCCTGGTGGCGACACTCCGGGGCCGCTCGACCCGGGAACTCCCGTACGGGCCGCATCTTGCGGCGGCGACGGTGCTGGTGATGGTCGCGAGACCCTTTGTGGATGAACTGCAGCGGATGCTCCTGCAGCCCCCGAACTGATCCGCCCGCGATACACTCCGGCAGGAATTCGAAAAGACCCGGATTCGCTCGGATTGTGATTCCAATGGGGCTGCGTTCGCCCGCCCCGAGTCAAGGAAGACGCTTCGGCCAGGTTTGCCGAAGAAGATGATTACGGAAGGATTCAACGACTATGAACGGACGACTTCTCCTCATCGGTGTGCTCGCCGCCGCGACCTCGATGGCCGGCTGCGACACAGGGAACAAGACCAACCAGCAGGCGCTGCTCGACGAGAACCGGGAGCTTCGCGACAACCTCGCGAGCACGCAGCAGAATCTCGATGACGCGGAAGCCCGCGCACGGCAGCTCGAGTACGAGCTCGGCGAGGCGAAGTCGCAGGCCGACGAGAACGCCGCCCAGCCGGTCGCGAACGCATTCGGCCCCGGCGTGGAGGTCTTCCAGTCGGGCGGCGAGATGATCGTTCGCATCGACGGCGACGTTCTCTTCGACTCGGGGCGCACGACCCTGAAGACGGCCGCGCAGTCGACGTTGAAGAACATCGCCACCGAGGTCCGGCGTTCCTTCCCGAACGCGAAGATCCGGATCACCGGCTTCACCGACACGGATCCGATCAAGAAGTCTGGCTTCAAGTCGAACTACCACCTCGGCTTCGAGCGGGCCTACGCCGTCGGTCGATTCCTCGACGGCCAGGGCTTCAACGACGATTCGATCAGTTACGCGACCTTCGGTCCGGACGTCCCCCTCGCTTCGAAGTCGAAGAGTCGACGCGTGGAGGTCTCCGTCATCACCGACGAGTGATCGATCGGGCGACCGGCTTCGTACCGAAGCACGAATGGAGAACGGGACCCCGGCGGATGCCGGGGTCCCGTTCCGTTTCGGTCGCATCCTCGTCGGCTGCTCCTCGGTGCGGTGACGAGGCACGCTCGGGGGACTCGATGCAGGGCCGAGTCGGGGGCAGCGTGAATGATGGCGGACGGGGGAGATGCACGTCTTCTCCGGGCGGTTCGCCGAGACCGCTAGAACTCGATCTTGACCCCTTCCGCCTTCACCGCGTCGATGAGGCTTTGCAGGGTCGCGAGCGTGACGTCGAGCCGTCGTGCCGCGTCGTCGAGGTCCTCGTAGAGGGCGGGGTCCTGAAGCAATCGTCCGATCGTGCCTTCGCCCTCGCCCATCTGCCGCAGCACCCCGCGGACATCGGACAGCGTCCGGTCGACGGCGTCGGCCGTCGTCCCGAGCCGCGCGAGCAGGGCCGGCGCCTCCTTGCCGAGATCCGTCGCCAGCGAACCAGCGGCGACCGCGGCTTCCGAGGCCCGCTCGATGAAGAGATTCGCCTTGAAGACGGCCTGGCGTGCGTCCTCCTGAAGCTGCTCGTCCGCCAGCCAGTCACCCGCGGCCTGGAACGCGCGTTCGGCTTCCGCGAGGGTTCGGTTGATGCGGACCACCGATGCGGCGAGACCGGCTTCGTCCTCCGCATCCGCCGCCATCATCTCGTTGATCCGCTGACCGAGATCGCCGTAGATGCCGGCGAGGGTGCCCACTTCGCGGAAGCTCTCGGTCACCGGGAGCATCTTGGAGTCGAGGGCCTGGACGAGTGCTTCATCGAGCGATTGGAATTCGCCGGTGAGGGGTGGTACCGAGGAAGGATCGAAGACCGCCCGGTCCGCGACGGGATCGAGGGACATGAGGGCCAGTCTCGTTCCGCCGCCGATCAACGCCGTCTCGACCCGCACGAGATGGTCCACGGGAATGCGGACCCACTCGTCGAGCCGGCACTCGAGCCGCACGGGACGCTGGTACTCCATTTCGAGCGACACCCGCTCCACGACGCCGATCGGAACGCCGTCGAGCGTCACCTGGCTGCCGTACCGCAGTCCGCCCGCCCGATTGAGCCGTACCGTGACCTCGTAGGAGTTCCGGGTCATCTCGCGAAGCGAGCCGAACGCGAGCAGCATCGTCACGCATGCCGCGACTCCCGCGATGGCCGCGAGGCCGATGATGGCGTCTCTGTACCGGTCCTTCATGGGATCAGTGTCTCACGTTCCGGCGATCCCTGCACGCCCGCCACGTCGGGCTGGAGGTCATCGACCATCTCACGGCCCTCGGGGAAGGCCCGGGCCACTCGATCCGTGGTGTGCCGCATCTCGTCGGGCGTGCCCTCCATGCGAACCCGGCCCTCGTGCAGAAGGACCATCCGGTCCGCGACCTGGAAGGCGGAGTCGAGATCGTGCGTCACGACGACGCTGGTGATGTTCAATTCACGTTGAAGCCGGACGATGAGATCGTTGATGACGTTCGCCCGGATCGGATCGAGGCCGGTGGTCGGCTCGTCGTACAGCACCATTTCCGGCTCGAGCACGATCGCCCGCGCGAGACCCACGCGCTTCCGCATGCCGCCGGAGAGTTCCGCAGGCATCTTGTCGAGGGTGTCCGCGAGCCCGACCCGATCAAGGGTCTCGCGGACCCGGGCCTCCAGATCCGGGCCCGCCTGCCCGGTCTCGAGCAGCGGGAATGCGACGTTGTCCCGAACCGTCATCGAATCGAAGAGGGCCGCCCCCTGGAAGAGGAAGCCGATTCGCCGTCGGATGGGTCGGAGTCCGCGTTCGTTGGTGTCGTCGATGCGTTGACCGTGGAAACGGACTTCACCCGAATCCGGCCGGAGCAAACCGACGATGTGCTTGAGAAGCACGCTCTTTCCGCATCCGCTCGGCCCCATGATCACCAGCGAACGCCCGGTCTTGACGTCGAGATCCAGCCCTTGAAGCACCGGACGCCCGTCGAAGCTCTTCTTGATCCCCCGAAGGGACACGATCGGGGGTTTTGATTCCTCGGAAATCGAAGGCATGGACGTATCATCTCCACAGGAGCGCCAGATGCAAACGCGTCACGAATCGAATGACGACGTTCGAGCCGGAGATCGAGGGATCCCCGCAGGCATCGGCAGCGAGCCGGTGGTCACCCACGAGGGCCCGGTGATCCGGGTCGAGCGCCGGGAATTCGAGGTCGACGGCCGATGGATTCGCAAGGACGTCGTCCGACACCCGGGGGCGGTCACGGTCATCCCGGTCGAATCCGACGGGACCATCCTCATGATCCGGGTCGGCCGGCTTCCGGTGGGTCGGATGCTCCTCGAGTTCTGCGCCGGAAAACTCGAACCCGGTGAACGCCCCGATCTCGCCGCGGGCCGGGAGCTCGAGGAGGAGGTCGGCCGCCGGGCCGGACGCATCGACGCGATCGGGGCCTATTACACGAGCCCGGGATTCTGTGACGAGCGAATGCACGCCTTCGTCGCGACCGGACTCGAGCCCGTCCCGCGTCGGCTCGAACCGGGCGAGGAGATCGAGGTGATTCCGATGTCGCCGGCCTCGATCGACGCCGCGATCCTCGACGGAAGCCTGGACGACGGCAAGAGCATCACCGCGTGGCATCTCTTTCGAGCCCGCCAGTCCGGAGGTGGGACATGGCCGGAATGAAGATGAATGGCGGCCAGGCGCGGAACGGGGGGCTCCGGAGCCACGCCTCCGGACCTCGGTTCGGCGATCCACTGTCGTGGTCGGTCCCGGTGCTTCGCCTCGGCGGCACGATCGTTCGGGCGCATGCGGTGCTGCTGGGCACGGTGGTGACGATCCTCTTCCGTGCCGGCTGGTTCTCCGGGGATTCGAGTTTTCTGCTGGGGCCGCTGCCGGCCGCGGTCTTTCTCGCATCCTTGTGCGGATGCGTCTTCGTTCATGAGTGGGTGACCCTGCTCATGGCCCGGCGGCTGGGTGGCGACATGCCCGAGATCGTGCTTCAGCCCCTCGGCGGCATGGAGACGCTCGTGATGCCGGACGACTGGCGGTCGGCGCTCCTGATCTCCGCATCCGGCCCGCTTCTCACGCTCCTGCTCGCCGTGGCCGCGATGGCGGGGCTCGTCTACGGCACGGACGTCGCGCCCTCGCCGGATCCGTTCGGGTTCACGGGCATCTATTCGCCTGAAATCGCGACGTCCGCGTGGCTCGAGTCCCTGTACCTCTTCGGCGTCGCGGCCATCCTCGTGAGTGGTGCCAACCTGCTGCCGGCCCCGCCGTTCCGGGGCGCCTCGATGCTCGAGGCGGTGATGCTGCCGAGGGTCGGAAACGCCCGTGCCCGGCGATACACCCATCGTGTGGGGGTGGTCGCCACCGTGGCGCTGGGCGTCATCGGCATCCTCGCCCTCAATGCGGTGCTCGTGCTCGTGGCCCTGCTCTCCGCGGCCTGTCTGCATCGCGAGCATCGACGGCTGGAGGCGATCGCGGATGCGGTCGGTGGCGGCGTACCCGAGGTCGTGGACCTTCGCCTCGACGCCCTGCTGGACCAGCAGTCCGCCGAAGCCGATGCGGAGTCCGTCCGCCGTCTCGACGAGCGCCGGATCGCGGCCGTCGACGCGGCGGAGGCGGAGATGGATCGGATTCTCGCCAAGATCAACACGAACGGACTCGCGTCACTGGACGAGCAGGAGCGAGCGGTGCTCGATGCGGCGACTCGGCGTTGCCGGGAGCGGCCGGCGCCGGAGGATTCCGGTGATTCCGACCGCTGAACCGTCCCTTGGTTAGACTCCCCCCTCCATGGGCGTCTACGACCGAGATTACGCGAGATCGAGTGGCCAGCCGGAGCGATTCCGACCCGGCGGAGGCGGGGGAGGCCCTCGAACGTGGTCGATCAACCGCTGGATCATCACGATCTGCATCGCGGTGTTCGTCCTCGACCAGTTCCTGCCACCGACCATCGCGCCGCTGCGTTCGATGGCCCCGGGTCTGCCGGAGGGCGCCGTGCTCGATCCGGTGGATCGCACCGCCCTGCGACTTCCCTCGCTCGCGCAGATCAAGGAGGGACGCTGGCCCGTCTTCACGGCGGCGCCTCCCGGCGGTCGACCGACGGCGATTCCGGGGCTGCCTTCGAATCCCCGGGGCTTCTACTCGATCCCGATCCTCGAGGAGACCGACAACGGCCCGAGGCTCGCCACCGGGTCCTACACCATCCGGGACGAGACGGGAGCCACCAGGAAGGGAACGCTCCAGCTCTTCGAAGAGGTGGCGATCAAGGGCCCGATCTGGACCTACGGCTACTTCTCCACAGCGCGGGCCCTGCTCCAACTCGATGAATTCTGGGGGCTGCGAGGGTTCGAGTTCTGGCGTTTCATCAGTTTCCAGTTCCTCCACGCGAATCTGACCCACCTGTTGTTCAACATGATCGGGCTCTACTTCTTCGGGAGCATGGTCGAGCAGTACCTGGGAAGGAAGCGATACCTCGCGTTCTATCTCCTCTGCGGGATGGCCGGAGCCGGCGCCTACCTCCTCCTGAACTTCGCGGGATGGACGGCGCTCCAACTGACCGGCCGTGAGTTCCCCGTGCTTCTGGTCAACGATCCCGGGCTTCCGCTCGTCGGTGCCAGCGCGGGCGTGTTCGGCGTCGTGATCGCCTCCGCGTTCCTGATGCCGACCGCGCGGGTCCTTCTGTTCTTCGTGATCCCGATGCGCCTCTCGACGATGGCGTACGGGCTGGTCGGGCTGGCGCTCTTCTCGGTGATCTTCGGCAGCGACAACGCCGGCGGTGAAGCGGCTCACATCGGGGGTGCGGTCGCGGGCTTCTGGTTCATCCGTCACCCGCACAGCCTGCATGGTTTCTTCGATTTCCTCGGGCGGTACGACCCCACCAGTCGGAGCGGCGCGGCCTATCGGGCCGGCAAGGTGCGCGGATCGGGCGTCTCGAAGGTGGCCGACAGCGAGATCGATCGGATTCTCGCGAAGATCCATGCCAACGGCCTGCAGAGCCTCACGTCGAAGGAGAAGAAGACCCTTCGCGAGGCGTCACGGCGTTGAGCGGCCCGCTCCGATTCAAGGTCGAGTCCCGCTGCTCCACGAACTCGGCGCGGACCGGCACCGTCAGCACCCCACACGGCGACTTCAGCACACCGGCCTTCATGCCCGTCGCCACCGCGGCGGCGATGAAGGGCGTCCTGCCGTCACAGGTCCGGGACACCGGTTCCGAGATCCTGCTGAACAACGCCTACCACCTGATGCTCCGTCCGGGCACCGAACTTCTGGAGCGGTTCGGCGGAAGCCATCGCTTCATGCGGTGGGACGGCCCCATCCTCACCGACTCGGGCGGGTACCAGGCGTTCTCGATGTCGGACATCAACGCGATCGACGAGGACGGCGTGACCTTCAAGTCGTTCGTCGACGGCGCCCGAGTCCATCTCGGCCCGGAGTCCTCGATGGCGGTCCAGAACGCGATCGGTGCCGACATCATCATGGCATTCGACGACTGTCCGCCCTCGCCGCACGCCCGACACGGGTCGGGAAGCCCGCGGACGAGAATCCCGGAGCCCAAGGACTGGGACGCCCGGCTTCGCACCGCGAACGAACGCACCATTCGATGGCTCGAACGATGCGTCCGGGCCCACCGTCGTCCCGACGAACAGGCCCTCTTCGGCATCGTGCAGGGCGGCACGGACCTCGATCGACGGGCGGCGTCGATCGACGGCGTGTGCGGCATCGACCTGCCCGGCTACGCCATCGGTGGGGTGGCGGTGGGGGAAGGACCGGAACTCATCCGGAAAATCGTCGAATTCACCGCCCCTCGGCTTCCCGAGGACCGGCCCCGATATCTCATGGGCGTCGGCTACGAGCGGGATATCGCGATGGCCGTGGCGGCCGGGGTCGACATGTTCGACTGCGTCCTTCCGACCCGCAACGGGCGAATGGCCTCGGTCTTCACCACCCAGGGGCCGCTCCGGCTTCGTCACGCCCGATTTCGAGAGGATCAAGGACCCATCGACCCCGAATGCGACTGTCCGGCGTGCGGCGGAGGATTCAGCCGGGCCTACCTCCGGCACTGCTTCTTCGCCGGTGAGATGGTGGGCCCGATCCTGTGCAGCCTGCACAACCTTCGCCACTTCCAAAGGCTGCTGCTGGACATCCGAGCCGCGATCCGGGATGATTCCTGGTCTTCGCTCTCCGGCCGCTGGCCGGTTCTCGACGCCCCCGACGGCCTTCGGAAGGCCGCTGACGGGTCGTCGGTCGCATCGTCCTCCGACGGTGCGGGGCCGAATCCCGACGCCGAAGGCTCGAAGACATCATGACCTCCTCCCATCAAGCCGACCTCACGATCTCCTTCCCGCCCGCCATGCCCGGCCTCCTCGGGCAAGCCACGCCTCCACTCGGACGCCAGGGCACCGGAACCATGGCCGCCGACGGTGCCGCCGGTGGAGATCCCATCGCCACGCAGGCCGAGCCCGGCGGCGGTGACTTCCTGCTCTTCATGTTCCTGCCGCTCATCCTCGTGATGATCCTCTTCAGCGTCTTCGGACAGCGCAAGGAGCGGAAGAAGCGGGAGGCCCTTCTCAGCAGTGTCAAGAAGCACGACCGCATCCGCACCATCGGTGGCGTGATCGGCTCGGTGGTCGAACTCGACGCCGACACCGTCGTGCTCAAGGTCGACGAGAGCAGCAACACGAGAATGACCTTCGCACGCGATGCCGTGCAGCAGGTGCTCGAGTCCGAATGAGCCCCCGGCGCGCCGCCGACGGCCCTCTGAACCACGCCCAACCGCCTCAACACCAACGTTCGTCGATCCCCCAATGAAGAACAACATCCCCCAGAGTCTCATCCTGATCGGCCTGATCGTTGGCGTCTGCGTCTGGGCGGTCTATCCGCCCAAGACGAAGATCCGGCTCGGGAAGGACCTCCAGGGCGGCGTGAGCCTCATCTACGCCGTCAAGGTCGCGGACGACTCGGATCCGGACGAGGTGCTGGCACAGACGATCGACGTGCTGAAGCAGCGTGTGAACCCGCAGGGCATCCTGGACATCGCGATGCAGCCGGTCGGCCGCGACCGCATCGAGGTCGTCATGCCGCTGCCGAACGACGACGTCCGAGCATTGCAGCAGACCTATCGAGATGCGCTCGACGCCTTGCTCGCGGTCTCCCGAATCCGGCCGAGCGAGCTGGAGACGTCCCTCGAGGCAGGGGATGCCGTGGAACGGTTCGGCGGCACCGACGCCCGCCGAGCGGAGTTCACGCGGCTCCAGGCGGCGTGGAACGACGCCCGCGACGCCCGCGGGGAGCTCGCGGCGGCGGAAGCCGCGGATCCCGTCGACGAGGCGACGGTGGACGGACTCCTCGACCGCATCGCCCGTTCGGAGATCACGGTCGAGAACCTCGAGAACACGATTCTCTCCCAGACCTTCGGCGACGACCGACTCTTCAACATCCTGGCTCTCGACGGCACCGCGAAGACGCGGGGAGACGACGGCGAACTCGACGCCTCGACGAGCGACCGCGCCGTCGCGTTCGCCGAGCTCCAGGCCGAGTTCCCGCACCTCCAGGCGGAGATCGAGACCCTTCGTTCGACCTACGCCGACTTCGAGGCCCAGCGGACCGGACTCGACGACCCCGAGGATCTCAAGCGACTTCTCCGCGGTGCCGGCGTGCTGGAATTCCGAATCGCGGTGAAGGACGGGGCGATGGACGTCCCGGTCACGCTGCTTCGCGAACAGCTCGCGGAGCGAGGCCCCAACAACACCGATTCGCCGATCGCCCGCTGGTTCGCGATCAACGATCTCAAGCAGTGGACCGACGAGGACAAGCCCGAGACGGTCGAAGCGCTGCTGGCCGATCCCGTCTCGTACTTCAAGAACCGCTACGGACTCGT
>JAACEA010000473.1 GCA_009936695.1 Planctomycetia bacterium | reverse complement strand
GGCCTCGGACGAACCAGAGTCAGAGACGCCCAGGACGGGCCTTCTGCTGGACTGCGACTTCTCCCGCAGCCCCCCGTGAACGCCTTGTCGGAAAGAGAGAATCCGGCGTGGCGCCGAGGCAGCAGAAGTAAAGGGTGGGCACTTGTGCGAGTGCCCACCCTTGTTCTTTGCTTGGCTTTCCGGGTCGGAAACCACGGCCGGCTCACACTTCGAAGCGGTCCGTGATGAGGTCCCGAATCGCTCGCCGAACGTGCTGCCTGCAGCGGGTTTCGAGGCCCAGGGTCATGGAATCGTCATGGGTGGCGATGGCATTCGCCAGCGCGGCCGAGCCCGCCCGGATCAATGGTGCGCGGGGCACCCGATAGGGCCTTTGTTTCGCCATCCAGAATGCCGTGGAGGTGACGATTTCGAAGTGGTCATCGACGGTGGGAGTGGCCATGAGAGGGCATTCGTCGGGGTTGGCATTCCGATGCAGCAGAGTCGTCGGTCGCCTCGGTTTCGAGGGCGTGTCGAGTTTCCTCGGAGGCGGAAATCTGGGACGCTTGGCACCGATCCGACGCATCCGTCCCCCGACCCCCGAGATTTCATCAGGAGCCCGCCATGACACTCGCTCGCAATCCCGTACTCGTCTTTTCGGCGATCTTCGTGCTGCTGGGCGTGTTGATCTCGCGGCCGGCCGCAGGCGATGATCTCGCAAAGCCCGCATCCTGGGAGGAATTCGCCGCGTACGTCGTCGATGGTGGCGATCTCGGCGGGTGGGAGAGTTCGGGGGTCACCACCGATGTCTGGAAGACCCTGCCTGCGGGGATCAAGTATCGATACCGCGGGCAGGTCAGCCTCGATGAATCCGGGCGACAGGTGGTGCGGACGTTCACCTACGTCGACGAGACGGGCAAGCTGCTTTCTTCCGGATCCGAGACGATCGTCTGGGATGCGAAGTCGGGGATTCCGGTGAAGGCGCTGAGCGGCCTCGACGAGGGACGTCCCTGGTCCGCGTCCGGTCGAATGGTCGGCCTCGACGACTCGAAGACGGTCTTCTCCTCCGAGGAGACCGGTGGCGGCAAGACCTACGAGCTGCTGACGACCGTCGAACGCACCGGCGAGAACACGCGACGACGAACGGTCGCGCGGGCGGATGGCGAAGAGACGCCGTTCGTCCAGGAATTCACGCGGGTGAATCAGTTCGTCGAAGCGCTCGCGGGCTGGGATCCCACCGGGACCTGGACCACCGACATGGGCGGCGTGGTCTTCGTGAACGAATCGCGGTGGGGCGCGGATCGGCGTTGCGTGACGACCACCGAAGGCGTGCGGCTTCCCGATGGATCGATGAACGTGACCGGCAACGGCATCATGTGGTTCGATCCGGTGGCCGGCGCGATTCGTCAGCGATACGTCTCGAGCACGGGGATGATGCTCGACGGCGAGGTTTCCGCGATCTCGAAGGCTCGGCTCGAGATGCGTTACACGGGCGTCGACGCCGCGGGCATCCGGCTCGCCGCGATCGTCACCACGACCCGGAAGGACGACGCGTTGACCTCGACGTTCAGTGACATGACGTATGACGGCCGGGCCCGGATGCCGGCGTGGGCGCGGGAGCCGATGGTCGCGACCCTCGATCGAAAGTGATCGACGCCGATCAGACGGTCCAGTAGCCGAAGAGCAGACCGAGGTCGGCGCCGTCGATCCGGCCGTCGTCGTTGAGGTCACCCGGACAGTCGGGTGTGCGGCAGACGCCCCAGCCGACGATCAGCAGTCCGAGATCCGCACCGCCGACCGCCCCGTCACCGTCGAGGTCGCCGGGAACCTCGGTCGGTTCGCAGTCGGTCGAGTCGGCGTCGATCCTCATCAGGGCACCCGACGGCACGCAGCCGGAGACGCCGTCGCTGAAGGTGACGGTGACCCGCTCCGTGCCCGGGTTCCAGGCGATGCGGGTCCGGACGCCGTCCTTCTCGAAGACCGCGAAGTGGGGGGTGTCGGCGGTCACCGTCGGATCCACCCGGCCCCACGCCGCGAGGGACGAGATCCACTGCCGGGTGTGGGGTCGTGATTCGCCCGGCTCCGGGGCGTAGGAGCGCGTCTCGTACTCGTTCATCGCGCCGACCGGGTCGCCGAGCGCCCATCCACTCCAGAGGACGTCCTGCCAGATCGTCGGCGTCCCGCCGTTTCGCTGCATCATGTAGAGGTGATTGCGTCGCATCACGTTCGGCCATCGTCCGAGATGAAGCGAGCCGGTGGTGATCGGGAGGAGGTTGATCCCGTGGATCTCCTCGGGATTGTTGGTCCACCAGGTGGCGTAGTCGCCGCCGTTGCTCCAGACGATGCCGACCAGCGGATGCGGGTAGTTCTCGGGGAAGACCGCGTCGTCCGCGTCGAACCAGTACTGGGCGATCGCTTCCGACTCGACCGCGTGGAGGTAGATTCCGAGGTCGCGGATCTCGTCGTTTCCGACCGTCGCGCCCCAGAGGGCCACCGCAGCCGAGAAGTTGATCGATTCCGAGGACGACTCCTGGTTGTTTCCATTGCCGAAGGCACCGTGCCCGGAGGCGTGCGCGTGGCCCGCGTAGGGATCGAAGTTCCGCAGGAACGGAAATCGGTCGTCGGCTCGATCCCAGTTCGCGGCGTCGCGGATGAGCAGCTCGACCGCGCCGCCCCAGTCCGCCGCCCACGCTGGATCGCGTTGGGCGATCGCGGCCGCGGCCCGGATCAGATAGCCGTAGTGAAAGTGATGGTCGTTCAGTTGGTAGGTGGAGCCGTAGGCGTCCGGATAGCCGAACACCGATCCCCAGGTCGACTGATAGGCGAGGAAGCGATCATCGTTCTCCGACGCGACGTCGAACCAGTCCTCGAGTTCGGACTTCATCTCGGCGAGCAGCCGGTCCGCGGCGGGTTCGTCGCCGAGTTGCTCGGCGATCGGGAGGAGCATCGCCGCCCGTCCGAGCGACTTGCCGTTCCAGTACGTGTCGTCCCCCCCGATCAGGTCGGGGGCGGTCATCACCGCCGCCATCTCCTCGGCGAGTCGGACCGGATCGGACTGACCGAGATCCGGGAGGTTCGGGATCAGGCCGTTGAAGGGATGTCGCACCGTGAAGCTCGCGGTGGGGACGAGCTTCATCTCGCCGCGGCTGGTCGACAGTTCGTTGGGAAGATAGGACTCCGGTTCGATCTCGGCGTGAAGCCACTGGTGGCGGAAGAGCGCGACGATCGGGGTGGCCTTGGTGTTCGGTTCCAGAATGAAGTCGAATTCGGCGACCACTTCGGCGTTCGCCGCGTCATACGACCACGAGGCGCGGGAGTCGATCACCCGGGCATCCGCGGCCGCGAGGAACATCGCCCGCGTCTCGGCGGTCGCGTCGGGAAGACACGCCACCGCGAAGGTGTCGTCGGGTACGAGGAGGTCGGTGATCAGGACCCCGTTGGTGTACTGCCAGGTTCGCTCCGGCGAGGCGTAGGCGGCGTAGACGTCCCCGGCGATCCGGAAGCAGGCCTCGCGTCCGTCGATCTCGATCAGTTCGAAGCCGAGGGAAGTCCGCGGGTCGATCACCGGTCGACCACCATCGCTCTTCGCGTAGACGAACGGCATGCCGTGGCCGAACGTCGCCTCGAGGGTGCGGCCGTCGTCGCTCCAGCGCGGGGTGACGGTCCAGTCGCCCACCGCGGCGACCGCGAACTGTCCGCCGGTCAGGCCGCCGGTGGTGATCCGCATCGGCGCGTTGTCGTAGCCGAAGGGGGTGGCGAAGGCGAACGCGGTGTTCGTCGCTTCGGGCGGTCGACCGAGAAGGAGCCCGTCGGGCGACGCCTGCATCGCGAGCGGCAGCGGGAACATCGGGTTGCCGTAGGGATTGCCGGGGTAGCGTTCCCAGAAGATCGAGGAGCACCAGTCGGCCGTGGATGCATGGCCTTCGAAGTCCGGGGTGACGTTCGGGACGACGGGGGCCCCGGTGTTGTCACAGGGGATGCCGCGTCCTTCGGGAACCGAGGCGTACCAGCTCGCGGCACCGTGCTCGACGATGTCCTGCCCGCCGGCGAGGTTCGCGATGGACAGGATCCCGGCGGCGATTCCGAACGCCGTCCGTCCGGTACACGCGGCTCGGTCGCGCTGGGTCGCTGAGGCGTGGCGTGCTCGAGTCAAGGATCGAATCTCCGCGGATCGGCGTTCTGAAGAGGCGGGGGGGCGACGCGTCGGTCCGCGAATCCACCGAGAACATCCACGATAGAAGCATCGATGCCATCCGAAGCGTCGAATTTCCACGAATCGAATCCCCCAACGCGGAGTCGGGGATCCGTTTCTTCGAATCCGCGGGTTCCGGAGATCCGGTGACGTTCCCCGTCCGGCGGATCAGGACGTCTCGGTCGAGGGCGGTTCGGGCAGCGAGTCCGCGATCGCGGCGCTGCGGCACTCGGCCTCGATGAAGACCCGCTTCACGTCGGGATGCGCCTCGCGGATCTCCCGGGTGAGCTGATCGATCGCCTGTTCGACGTCGCCGGCTCGAAGTTCGTCCCGGAAGTCGACGCTGATGTTGAGCAGGATGAAGTTCGGACCCATGTGCAGGGTCAAGACCTCGTTGACGGCCACGATCGCGTCGACCGTCGCGGCGCGATCGCGGACGTTCTTGATGATCTCCGGTTCGGCCGCCTCGCCGATCAGCAGCGACTTCGTCCGCACCGCCATCCACACCGCGGTGAAGGCGAGGATCACGCCGATGCACAGGGTGGCGATGCCGTCGAAGATCGGCATGTCCAGGACCTGGTTGAGGACCAGGCCGACGAAGGCGACGATCAGCCCGAGCATCGCGGCGGTGTCCTCGAAGAGCACCACGAACGTGGTCGGATCCTTCGACGCCTGCACCGCGGCGGGCAGGGACCGCGGCCCCTGGAACCGGCGGAACTCCTTGTACGCCAGGTACCACGCGACGCCCTCGAAGATCATCGCGAGGATCAGCACCACGTAGTTGACCATCGGGTTCGACACGGGCTCCGGATGCATCACCCGGTGGAAACCTTCGTAGAGCGCAATGCCGGAACCGAGGGCGAAGATCAGGATCGCCACCACGAACGACCAGAAGTAGATCTCCTTGCCATGCCCGAACGGATGGCGGGCATCGGCGGGCGCCTTCGCCTTCCTGATCCCGAAGAGCAGAAGCCCCTGGTTCCCGGTGTCGACGAGGGAATGGATTCCCTCGGCCATCATCGCGGACGAGCCGGTGATGCCCGCCGCCACGAACTTGGTGATCGAGATCAGAGAGTTGCCGATGAGGGCGGCGTAGATGATCGTCTTGTTGCCGGATGCCATGTGATCAGGGTACCGGTCACGGCCGCCGTTGTCAGGACGAGCGTGCTCACGCTCCGAGCATCTTCGCCCTGACGCCGCCTTCGACGAACGCATTCTCGAATTCGTCGTCCTTGACGCCGACGGGAAGCGACCCCTCCTCGGCCCAGACGTAGAGCACGGCCTTGAGCACCGCTCCGAGGGCGGACAGGAACGCACCGTTCACGATCATCACCACGATGAAGCCGCCGAAGAGTCCGGCGGTCACCGCGGGGCTGCCGTCGTGAATGAACTTGATGTCGAGAAACAGCATCACGATGCAGGCGATCGCCAGCAGACTGGAGATCATCAGGAGCGGGCCGCCCGCCCGGAGGCCGATCCGCAGGGTCCGCCAGTCGACGTCGGACTGCGGGCCCCGGGCCTTGTGGATGCAGTCGCCGATGGTCTTCTTCGAACGACCGATCGCGGAGATCGGATTCACGCCGGTGGCCATGATCGACGTGATCGAGAAGAAGGTCAGGACCGACCAGGCCGCACCCCCCAGGATGGCGATGATCGGACCGGCGAAGCGGATCCGTTCGAGCATGCCGAGCACCACGCCGACCACCATGGTGACGCCCCACCACCCCAGAAGCTGGGGCAGTCGAAGGAGCGCCTGTGCATATCCGTAGAGGAGACCACGCCGGTCGTTTCGGGCGATCGCGAGGGCCGCGGCGTTGACCGCCCCGATCGAGATCACCCCGATCAACGCGTTGACGACGAAGAAGAGGAGCAGGTAGCCGAAGTGCGTGTGTTCGAAGAGCGCTCCGAGCTCGCGCTGGACCTTCTGATCCTGGGGCGTCTCCCGGGCCTGCTGGCTGTTCGACTCCCCGGCTTCGGCGAGCGCGGCGCCGCCGGCGTCGCGCAGGGTGTCGCCGACCTGCATCGCCGACATGTCGAAGATCAGCGACCACATCGCGACCAGCAGGACGATCGCGGCGGTGATCCGGATGAAGGGATAGGCGAGCAGGGTGACGTCGTCACGAACCATGTCCCAGACGAAGGTGGCACTCTTCCGGCGGACGCGCAGTGAGTTCGACATGGTCTTCTCCGTGGTTCGATGAATGAGGATTCACCCTACTCGGCGGCCACCGAATGGACGAGCGTTTGGTCGGGTGGTTCAGTGTCGGAACCAGCGATAGACCATGAGGAAGCCACCGGCGAGGAAGACTCCGGCGCCGCCACCGGCGATCACGCCGCAGCCGATGATGGCGTACTCCGGGATCGGCAGATTCCAGGTGTAGGCCACGGGAATCCCGATGCCCGCACCGACGACGAACCCGCCGAGGGAGACGAGGTTGTCGAAGAGTCGGCGTGACGGGCCGGTGATGAGGTCGGTGACGCGGTCGTATCGACTGGTCGTCTCGGGGGGTGGTTCCGCAAGCGCGTCGGGATCGGTGGGCGGCGAGTCTCGAGGTTCGGTCACGGTGGAATCCCGAATCGGTCGAGGGGTCGCAACGCGGTGCCGTCACCGCGTGCGCGGACGGGATGGTCGATGTCCGATCGAACGAAAGCGTCCCCGGCGGCTGCCGGAGGCGAGGTCCGAGCGATCGAGTGTCGCGGTGGTCAGTTTTTCTTGTCGAGCACCGTCTGGGTGGTGCCGGCGCCGCCGATGATCGGCGACCAGTGGGCGGCCCGCCGCTTCCACTCGCCGTCCTCCCTGGCGAAGACGATGGTCACGCGGGTCAGGTAGTTGCTGACCGGAGCCCCGCCCTTGGCCTGGAGCGAGCCTTCCGCGTAGTACGTCGCGACCGCGGCCTGTCCGGGAACGATCGATTCGACCTCGATGTCCTTGGCGATGATGTTGAGGTTGGTGTAGCTCGGAAGTTCGGCGCCGTTCTCCACGTGCTGCCGGAGACCACCGCTCGACCAGAACTCCACCGAACCGTGCTTCGAGATGACGCCCTTGACCTGACGGTTCTCCCGGTTCGACTGCGCCTGGTGGGCGAGGATCATCGCGGTGACCTCCTTCGCATCGGTGTCGGCGTCGGGGTTCGGAGCGTCCGTCCCGGTGGCGATCGCGGAGAGTGCCGGTCCGAGCAAGGCGACGGACAACAGGAGCACGGTGGTCTGCGTGAGGCGGTTGATGGACATGATCTTCTCCAGTGGATGCAGGTGCCTGGCGATGTCGATGGGCTCATCGAGTGAATCGATCCTCGGATGGGTTGGTGAAACCGTCAATCGTTTGGTGACGCCGTCGGTGGTTAAGATCGGTCCCGCCCGTGTCTCGACCATCCACTCATCGGGAGTTCTTCATGATGCCGCTGCGATCAAGATCTCGACTCGACGTCCTCGGGTGTGGATGGCTGGTCTTCG
>JAACEA010000060.1 GCA_009936695.1 Planctomycetia bacterium | reverse complement strand
CTCCGCACGCCGTCGCTCGCTCTGCACGAGCCCCTTGGCCTCGAGGTTGTAGAGGAGCGGATAGACCGTCGACTGCCCCATCGCGAGGACCCCCTCGGTCTTCGAGGCCAGCATCTCGACCAGCTCGTATCCGTACATCTCCCGCTGGGAGAGCAACTTCAGGATCGCCACCGGTCCCGCGCCTCGCATCAGTTCTCGTTCGATTCGCATGACATGACTCCAGAGACTGTTTCCATGACCGTGTGACATACTATGTGTAACATGGTATGCATGTCAAGGCAATTCTCGAGGAGAATCCCGAGTTCGCCTTCCGCCGGGCTACACTCGGCTCATGGCACGTTCGGCTGCGTTTCTCCTTGCGGCATCCCTGATTTCGGCGGCGTGGCTCACCACCCGAGCGACCGGGAGCCCGCCCCAGCCCCCCACCGCCGGGGATGCCTCGATCGTGCCGATCGCCTCCGAACCGGTTCGGCCCTACGTGAAGGCCGCCGTCGGTGAACGAACGGCGATCGAGGGGCTGCTGGGAAGCCTGGCCTGGCCCCGACGGGTCATCTCGATCCTCCGACTGCAACGGTTCGACTGCCCGGAGTCCGCCGCGATGCTGGTCGACGCCCTGCACGATCCACGGGTGCCCGTGCGGTGCTTCGCCGTCCTGGTCCTCGCCCATCGGAACGTCCCGCAGTCGGCCGGCTGGTTCGATCGCGAATCGGACCCCGAGGTCATTCGCACGGCGCTCCGCGCCGGATACCGGATCGACCCCGACCGGCTCGCCCGCGGCGTGACCGCCCTCTCGAGGAGTGCTCGGCTCGAGGACAAGATGCTCGCCGCGGAGCTCGGCCTCCTCGCCGACGACGACGAACTCGAGGAACTCGCCACCGAGCTCGTTCGAACCATCATCCTCCGGATGGACAAGGAGGAGAGCGGCGCGCTCAGCCCGCGGCTGGCACGACTCACCGGGGGCGACGACCTTCGGCGGGACTATCGCTGGCGACTCTGGTACCAGAAGAACCGCGGTCTCCGATCCCTCGACGGCGCCCGGATCCTCCCACCCCGCGCCGACGCGACCGTGCCGTCGTCTCGACCGACCCCGTCGCACCCCGACGACCTCAGCGAGATCGCCCGACTGCCGTTGACTGAATTCACGGAACTGAGCGACCATCTCGAGACGCTCGCCCTGCAACCGATCGACCTCGCGATCGTGATCGACTGCACCGCGAGCATGTCGGGCGAGATCTCGGATGCCCAGGGCGGCATCGACGATCTCATGCGATTCGTCGGTGACGTCTCGGCCGGCGTCCGGGTCGGCATCGCCGGCTATCGCGACCGCCGGGAGAAGTTCGAGAAGATCGGCTGGGACTTCACGCCTTCGATCGACGCGGCCCGCAGAAATCTCTGGCGACTCAACGCCGAAGGCGGCGGCGACCGACCCGAACTCGTCAACGAGGGACTCGGCCTCGCGTACGGCTCGTTCTCCTGGAATCCCCACCATCGGGGCGTGCTGGTGCTCGTCGGCGACGCCCCGCCGCATCCCGGCCGCGGTGAATCCTGCGTGAAGATGGCGACCGCGGCGAAGATCCGGGGCGTGACCACGCATGTCGTCGGATGCGATCCCACCATCGAGGACGACGACGATCCCGGTGCGAACACCGAGGAGGATCTCGTCACGCCGGCGGCGGACGGCCCGAACGGAATCAAGGGCGTCTCCCGTCGCCGATGGGGCCGGAATCGCGACGCGATCGAGTTCTTTCCGGAGATCGCGGCGGCCGGCGGCGGCCGGGTCGTGAATCTCGCCCGGGACGAACGCCTGGTCCCCGAGATCGCGGGCCTGATCGTCGGCGTCGATTTCGAGAAGCCGATGATCGAGTTCTTCGAGACCTACATGGAACTCTGCCGCTGAAGGTCGGCTGCGGAGGCGTCAGGCGTTGGCAGGACGCCCCGGCCACTTCTCGCGCTCGCCCTCGACCTCGACCAGCATCTTCCACGAACGCTCGAGGATCTCCCGCACGTTCTCGCCCGTCGCGCCGCTGCTCACCACCACCTCGGCCGCATCGATGCCGATCGCGTGGGCGATCCGCCGGACCAGGGCGTCGCGCTCGTCGGGATCGACGAGATCCATCTTGTTGAACACCACCAGCTCCGGCTTCTCGGCGAGCACCGGGCTGAAGGCATGGAGCTCCCGTCGGATGACCTCGTGGTTCGCGATCGGATCGCTCTCATCGAACGGCACGAGATCGATCACGTGGACGATCACCTTGGTGCGCTCGACATGTCGAAGAAAGTCGTGCCCCAGCCCCGCACCGTCCGCGGCGCCTTCGATCAGCCCGGGAATGTCGGCGATCACCAGACGGCGATCTCCCGGCAGCTCCGCGATGCCCGGTTGCGGCGTGAGGGTGGTGAACGGATAGTCCGCGATCTTCGGCCGGGCCTTGCTGACCGCACTGAGCAGGGTCGACTTGCCGGCGTTCGGCAGCCCGACCAGGCCGACGTCCGCGATGAGCTTCAACTCGAGAAGGAGCGTCCGCTCGATCTCCGGCTCGCCGGGCGTCGCTTCGCGGGGCGTCTGATTCGTGGCGCTCTTGAAGTGCTCGTTGCCGAATCCCCCTCGCCCCCCCTTCGCCACCACGACCTCCTGGCCGGGGTGGTCGAGATCCGCGATGACCTCGCCGGACTCCTCGTCTCGAACCACGGTTCCCACCGGCACCTTCACGTACTTCGACGCGCCCTCCGCGCCATGTCGACTCGTCGACGCGCCCTGCACGCCCTTTTCAGCCCGGAAATGCGGCGCGTATCGGAACGGCAGCAGCGTGTCGAGATGAGGATCGGCGACGAGCACGACGTCACCGCCTCGACCGCCGTTCCCGCCATCGGGACCGCCCTTGGGCACGAACTTCTCCCGATGCAGACTCACGCACCCGTCGCCACCCTTGCCACTTCGGACGAAGATCTTGGCTTCATCGATCATGAGCATGGTGATTGACCTCCGTGAGACGATTCGCGTGCGGGAATGAACACGCCCCGAGCGGCGACGGCTCGGGGCGTGGAAACGTTGGCGATGTCGGCCGAGTGCCCGATCGACTCGGTCAGTTCGAGGTGGCGACCGCTCGGTCGATGACGTCGTACCTCGGCACCGAAGCGTCGGCCGGAACGATGTCGATGAACCGGCCGCGGAACCTCACGGTGCCGTCGACGCGAGCCATCAGGGTGTCGTCCTTGCATCGCTGGACGAGATACCCCGGCTTGAATCGGGTTCCGCACTGGCGGACGATGATCGAGCCTGCCTTGGCGACCTGACCACCGTAGAGCTTGATGCCCCGGAACTGGGGATTCGAGTCACGGCCGTTCTTGGACGAGCCCTGTCCCTTCTTATGTGCCACGGTCAGCTCCGTTCGATCTTCTTCACGGGTGAGGTTCCGGATCGAATCCGGTCACCCGTTCGTTGCGTCTCTGGCAGGATGCGCCTCGCATCCGGCCGAATGGAAGAGCATAGCGAAAAGCCGGCCTTCCGCCAATCCCCACCGGGATGAATCAGCGGTAGATCCAGCAGCCGGCGGACTTCCCCGCGACCTGGAATTCCTGCTCGCAGGCGGGCCCGCGACGGTTCTTCCGAGAATCGAGGGGGAGTGCCTCGGAGCCCCGCTTTTCCGGGTCGCCCGGGACGGTGTACTCTCGTCGGAGGGTCCGATACAGCGAGACCGGTTCACCCGATTCGGGGTGCTTCACCACCTTGCGATCGCTGGAAAGGCCTTGGAAGAACAGGGTCAACTCGGTGACGTCGAGGTCGGCGGCGGGCCAGACCGCGATACCGGTCCGGGCATTCTCCTTGCCGACCCGCAGATCACCGATGATCCGATTCTGATCTTCGAGAAGCGGATTCCCGAGCAACTTTCGGAGCTGCCCCACGGTCCGGCTGGGTACCCCCCGGCCGGAACGGAGGATCTTGCCACTGTCCATGAAGAGCTCGATTCTCGGGGCGAACACGAGATCTCGCTCGGTGAGGTTGGTGACCGTGTAGGTGAAGTACCAGTACCGCCGACCGTCGACCGGATCGACGTAGAGCCTCAGGTCGCCTGGCGTGAAGCCCAGCTCCCAATCCTGACCCGACACCGATGCTCCCGCGACCGGCGCGGCCGTCGCGGAGGACGAAGTCATCATGACCAGCAGCGACGAAAAGGCCGCAAGAAGGACGAGGATCCGACTGGAGAGATTCCGCGACATCGCGGTCTGACGCATCTGAACCATGGAAAGTGCTCCTCAGGGACGATTCGGAAGTGTATCACGAACGGTTCCGGGCGGACCCCTTCATCCACCGATCCTGCTTCGGAGTGGTAGGTTTTCTCCAGAATGCCCGAACCCCAGCCAGCCACCGAAGTCGATCGCCCTAGGCCGGAGCGTGTCCGTCCGGATGAAATCGAGGCCGCCATCCGGGTGCTCGTCCGTGGCGATCGCGCCGCCGCGAAGCGGTTTCTCGAGTACGCCCGGGCGACCCGGCTGGACCTCGACCAGACCTGGGTCGTCCGAAATCCGGACGGCCGGATCGATTTCACCGCCCTCGCCGCACCGGCCGCGGGTCGAACCGCGATGGTCTTCGGCACCCGACCGAGCTCGCAGGCCGATGTCGCGCTCGCCGGCGAACTGCTCGCCGCCGTCGCGGCCGGATGTCGCGAACGGGGTGTCGATCTGGCCCAGGCACTCATCGATCCGAGTGACGAGCTCGAGGAGGCCATGTTCATCGCAGGGGGCTTCAAGCGACTCGCGCAACTCGACTACCTCGAGCGACCGGTCCCCCGGTTCGGCACCATTCCCTCCCCGGAACTGGCCCCCGACGTTCGGATCGAGGCCTGGGACGGCAATGAGGACGAACTCGTCGCCCTGCTGGAGCGCACCTACGAGAACACGCTCGATTGCCCCGGGCTCGCGGGCCTCCGTCGCACGACCGACATCCTCGCCGGGCATCTCGCATCCGGGACGCGCGAACCGGACTGGTGGCACG
>JAACEA010000059.1 GCA_009936695.1 Planctomycetia bacterium | reverse complement strand
GACGAGGAAGAGGAAGAGGACGAGGACGAGGACGCAGAAGAGGACGAGGATGAAGATCTAGAGGACGAGGACGAAGAAGAGGAACAGGGCGAGGACGAAGAAGAGGAACAGGGCGAGGAAGAGGAAGCGGAAGAGGACGAGGAAGAGGAAGAGGACGAGGAAGAGGAAGAGGAAGAGGAAGAGGACGAGGAAGAGGACGAGGACGAGGAAGAGGAAGCGGAAGAGGACGAGGAAGCGGAAGCGGAAGAATCCTCCAGTGCGACTGCCCCGGTCGGCGGCGATGGCTTGCCAGGCGAATTGACCTACGAGCCGTTGGACGATGATGCCAGTCTCTGGTCGGAGCTTGATGCAGAGGACGACTCCGTCTGACGGCGTCGTGCTGGCGTTTCGGCCGGTCGATGGTTGCGGTTGAAAAGCCCTCGAAGAAACGCGTCACTGCTCGGATGTGCGGTATTCGTCGATTAGGCTTCGAATCGGGGCCGGATGCTGCGATGCGCGTTTCAGATGAGGTCTGGCTGGTCGCGGTGGCCGATGCACCGGGATGGGGCCCGGGGGCCGTCGGTCGCCTTCGGCGGTCTTTTGGAACGGTCGAGGCGGTTCGAGCCGCGTCGGTCGAGGAACTGGCCAAAGCCCTCGAGGCCGCACCATCCACCGTTCGGAAGCGTCTTGCATCGCTCGATCTTCGAGCGGCGAAGTCCGATCTTCGACGCGTGCGCCGTCAGGGGGGCGAGGTCATCGACATCTTCGAGGAGAGCTACCCGCGATTGCTGCGAGGCATGTCCGATCCGCCCACCCTGCTTCGCGCCCGTGGTCGGACCTCATGTCTCGAGGGAGCACCGATGATCGCGATCGTCGGGAGCCGTCGTGCGTCGGCGGTCGGGGTCGACCTCGCGGCGAGATTCGCGACCACCCTGGTGGAGAACGGAGTGACGGTCTGTTCCGGAGGGGCACGGGGGATCGATGCCGCGGCGCATCGGGCGGTGCTCCGCGCGGGGGGGCGAACCGTCGTCGTGCTCGGGAGCGGCCTCGCGCGGCCATATCCGCCGGAGCACGAGTCGCTCTTCTCGGAGGTGGTGGACGCCGGTGGTCTGCTGATGACGGAGTATCGCTGTGATGCAGGCCCCCGTCCGGCGAGGTTTCCGCGTCGAAACCGGATCATCGCCGGTCTGTCGATCGGCGTCGTCATCATCGAAGCCGGGCTGCGAAGCGGGGCGATGATCACGGCCCGGCTGGCGGCGGACGACTACGGCCGTGATGTCATGGCGGTACCCGGTCGAGCCGACACCGGAGCCAGTGCCGGGTGTCACCGAGCGATTCGGGAGGGCTGGGCGGCCCTGGTCGATGACCCTCGGCAGGTGGTGGAGCGGCTCGCCGAGCAGTGGGGGCTTCTCGGGCTCCAGTGCTCGGCGTCCCAGGGGGCTGATAACGAGTCGGATCTTCCAGGCGATCCTTGTCGAGCGAGGGGTGAAGGTGGCGAGCGGGATCGGAACGACCGATGAAAAGGGAGTCCCGGAGTTCCGAATCAGGGTTGCCATCCTGTTCGAACCCGTGGCGGGCGTTGGACGCTCCGATCGATTTCAAGAAAGGCGGTCGCCGTGCGATTCGGGATCATCTCTGACATTCATGGGAATCTCCTCGCGCTCGAATCAGTGCTCGAAGCGCTCGACGCCGAGGGAATCGACCGCCTCATCTGTCTTGGCGACGTGGTCGGATACGGTCCGGACCCGATCGAGTGTCTCGATCTCGTGTTCGACCGGGATGCCGTGATGGTCATCGGGAATCACGAGGAGGCGATGCTTCGTCCCGAGATCGCGAAGTCGTTTCGAGACGTCGCTCGCGAGGCGATCGAATGGACCAGCCGTCGGATGCGGGCGCTGCGCCCCGACCTGATCGAACGCATCGAGCAGCTTCCGGGCATGATCTACCTCGAATCCGATCTCATGCTCGTGCACGACTCACCGGTCCCCGGTGGGCGGCGATACCTCGTGAACGAAGCGGCGGCGGGTCCGGCATTCCGGGGCGTCGACACGTCGATCTGTCTCGTCGGGCACACGCACCTTCCCGGATGTTTTCGCCATCGGGGTGACGACGAGGAAGGGATGGTCGAGTCCAGGTCCGGATCGCCGCGCGCCTCCGTCGAACTCGAGACGGGTGCTCGCTACATCCTGAACCCCGGTTCGGTGGGTCAGCCTCGAGACGGGGATCCGAGAGCGGCGTACGCCATCCTCGATCTCGATGACCATGAGATCTCCTGGCGACGGGCCGGATACGACATTCCCGCGGCGCAGGCGAGAACCCTCGCCTCGGGGCTTCCCGCTCGGGCCGCCCCGTAGG
>JAACEA010000058.1 GCA_009936695.1 Planctomycetia bacterium | reverse complement strand
TGGACGACTCCGGCTCCGGTTTGGTTCGCCGAATACCGATATTCAGGCCCTTGGGGAATGAAAACCGGGCTCCCCGTGAGGGGAGCCCGGTCGGATTCCAGAGCAGGTCGCCGAGGGTCAACCCCAGTTGGCGAACAGCTGACCGGCATCGGCGGAGTTCACGATGCAGTCCTGGTTGAAGTCGGCGAAGCTGCCGCAGCCGGCGCCCCACTGGGTGAAGAAGATGCCGACGTCCGAGCCGTTGACGACCCCGTCACCGTTGAGGTCGTAGGGGTTCGAGGCGCCGCCAGGGACGATGAGGCCCGGGGCGTCGATCGTCGAGTTGGATTCGAATCGATCGAGCACGACGTCACCGGTCGCGGGTTCCGCGTCAGCGGTGAAGCTGAAGTTGTACATCATGCACCAGCGAACGGCGTTCGCGTCCGGGTTCTCGGAGAACTCGACACCCGCGAAGGTCAGGTAGCCGCCGTCTTCGGAGATGACCCACGCGTCGTTGGAGTAGGGGTCGCCGGAGTGGTGGGCGGGGAACTTGAACTCGGCATCCGAGATTTCGACGCCGGCGGGAAGCGGAATGGAGATTCCGTTGATCGCATCCTTGGACGTCAGGTTGTAGACCGCGTAGTTGTAGCGATAGGTGCCGTCACCATTGTCGACGTAATCGCTCGCCACGAAGACTCGTCCGTCATTCGGGATGTCGACGGGTTCGATGACGACCGAGTTGCTGTTGTCCGCCCAGGCGAAGATCGCAGGCTTGCCGAGGAAGGTCGAGCCGGTCGGGGTGAGACGATAGCCCTGGCTGTTCAGCGTCCCGACGACCATTCGCTTGTATGAAGCGTTGTTGAGCTGGTTGCCCGCCTCGTAGTCCTGCGGATGCAGGTACATCGAGTCGACGTAGAACATGGCTCCGGGGTTCTGCTGCGGGGAGAGATCGGCCTGAGCGACCTGGATGCGACGGCCGACGGTGGGCGCCGCGGCGGGAAGCCCCTGGGGCGGATAGGTGAACTCACCGGTCGAGGGGTCGCACTGCCAGCGAGGGGCGAGGCCGCCCTGGCTGCCGTTCAGGCTGCTCGAGTACGGATCGGAGCAGCCGGGGCCGAGAAGCTGCGGGCAACCACTCCCTGCGGGCTGGCAGGAGCCACACTCGTTCAGCTGCAACGCACAGAATCCATCCTTGCACCAGGAGTAGCCGATCTGGTCGAGTCGACCGTCCTTGAAGCGGAACATGTTCATCGGCATTCGGGGATGTCGATTGCTGTTCGCGAACCACTCGAGATCGACGTCGCCGAGATTCACGCTCGTCGTGCCGACCGAGTAGGCGGTCACACCGGCGACGGTTCCCCATCGCGAGATCGCAGGCATGTTGCAGACCGCGACGTCAGCGCCGATCTGGCCGGCGGTGCCACCCTTGCCACCGGGGACCGCTTCCGCGGACATTTGGCCAAGGAGGGTCGCTGATCCGCCGAGAAGAAGTGCCGCAAGACTGATTCCGATTTTCACCATGTTCTCCAAATCTGAGATTATTGACGAGGGGGCTGATCCGAGGCTTGAGCCGCGGTTGCGGGGCCTGGCCCGCGTCGCTCGAACGGGAACGAATTCGCTCCTGTGTTCCTGATGGCCGGATCCGGTGAGCAACCATGCTCGGAACCGACCTCATTTCCGATGCCCCCCGGAATGAAGTGTTCCCTACAAACCCGAAACGGGTGTCCAACTGTACCCCTCGAATCTCCGCGTGGTCGGAAAAACACGGACATATCCTCGGTTTCCAGCCACGAAATGGGTGGATTCAGGCCGGTCTCACGACAAGAGAACCCCGCCCTGCAGATGCAGGGCGGGGTTCGTATCAAACGTTGGTTAGAATCGAGCGGGCTCGATCAGCCGTTGCGTCGACGACGACCGGTGAGGCCGGCGAGGCCGAGCAGCGCCATCGCACCCGGAGCGGGGACGTTGACGATGAAGCCGGCCTGGTTGCCCGGGGTACCGAGACCCTGGTTCCAGGTGACCTCGAGGGTCGAACCGGAGAGGTCGAAGTCACCGTCGTAGGCGAAGCGGCCGATGAGGACGCCCATGCCGATGGTGCCGGGGAGCATGCCGACCTGGCCATTGAGGCTCGGGGGGCTGCCGTTGTACCAACCGGCGAGGGCGCCGGGGTAGGCGGCGTTGTTACCACCGGAGTTGGGGTCGAGGCCGGTACCGGCACCCGCACCAGGAGCCTGCTCGGGGAGCAGGGTGTCCTGCTGGAAGCCACCGATGGTGACGAACGAGTCGGCGAGACGCAGGGCCGGGGTGTCGAAGATGCCACCCAGGTTGTTGGGGGTCCAGCCGGTGCCGGTGGCGCTCTGGAAGTAGCTCACCTGGCC
>JAACEA010000057.1 GCA_009936695.1 Planctomycetia bacterium | reverse complement strand
ACCGGTTGCCAGGAGTTCCGGCCATCCGCTCGCTTCTCATCCCTGATCCAAGGTGACGTCCGGCCATTCGTGGTCGGGCGTCGCCCCTTTTCAGGCCGAGGCGACGTCGATCTCGATTCGTTCGATCGAGGCCTTTCGATCGAAGATCGGGCGTGCTTCGGGGCCGTCGATCCGATCCCCTTCGATGATCCGGCGCTCGCCGTCGCGGTCGACGAGGGTGATCCGGCTCGAACCGGTTCCCCGCCGATAGATCACCGGGATTCCGCACAATTGGAACCCCAGGCCGTCGCTGGGAAGATCGACCGTTCGTGCCGCGGCGTGGTCGCCGGCGGGGATCGCCCATTCATCGGCGACGTCGAGCCACTCGTCGTCGAGCAGCAGCGTCGGCGTGAATCGGATGCCGCCGTCGTCGAGTCGGATGCCGAGCTCCATCCGGCGGGTGATCAACTCCTCCTTCACCTGGCCGGTCATGCCCGGTTGCTGCGCGCCGCGGTCACCGGGCGTGTGGGAGTAGGCGTCGATCGGCAGGGCGCCGAAGGCCGCCGCGGGTCGTCGGAAACCGAGGCCGTCCCTCACTCGGTGGTACGCGTCGTGAAGACGGGAGCGCACCGATTCGGGGGCGCTCACGTCCTCGGCGTGTTCGACGCACTCGCCAGCCGCGACGAGGAGTTTCGCGACCATGTGCCAGTAGGTGCAGCCGATGCCTTCATAGCCGTACATGCCGCCCGACCGTCCGGTGAACCGGTGATGATCGAATATCCGTTCGTAGAGGTCGATCGCGGCGACGCCGTGTGACTTGACCGAACCTGCGTGCGTCTTCTCCCGGGCGAGTTCCTCGAGTATCGACTCCAGGTCCCGTCGGTTGCGAAGGTCGGTCGCGAAACGGACCGTTCCGTCGCCGTCGCGCTCGACGAGTCTCCGGTCGCCACTCGCCACGAGGCCGGCGATCAGTGGATTTCCCGCGACGGAAGCGGCGTCGATCACGCCCTTCTCGACCAGAGGCGGGATTTCACGCACCGGATAGAGCAGGAACGTGTCGTGATCCGTGCGGTGGAGGGGCGAGGTGAACAGCGTCTCGAGGAGCGTCGCCGCTTCCTCGGGATCGAGCACGCCGGCGGACAGCACCGCGACCTGTCCCTCCAGCATCTCGGGAAGGTGATGAACCGTCGCGGTCCGGTCGTCGAAGGAGACGAGGTTGTAGCCGTGGTAGAGGCCGTCCGACCGTCGGTTGGCGGCGATCGCGTGGTCGAGCCATCGCAGGGCCGTCTCGCAGGCCGCGGCGAGTTCCTCGCCGGTCGTGGCGTCGACGGTCGCCGGTCCCTGCAGACGATGTCGATAGCGTTCGAACGCGAGTCCGAGCGTGTCGACGATGCGACGTCGATCGAGATCCCCGATGCTCGGATCGTCGAGCAGGGGGGCGTTGTCCACGAGGACCTTGCCGACTTCCCGGAACCAGTCGAGGACGCGATCGGTCACGGCCAGCGACCCTTCGTGGCCGCGGAACAGATCGGCGAGCAGGGCGAGATGGCGGCGGAGGTAGGAGGCGGTGACCATCGAGAGGCCGTAGCCCGCGAGGGCGTTGTTCGCGTCGTTCCACTCCGGACGCTGCGTGTTCATCCAGACCCCGCCGTCGGGGATGAACGACGAGAGCTTCGAGAGCACCGGAATCAGCAGCTTCTCGGCGAGGGTCACGTGGACGACGCCCGCGTCGTCGTGCACGAGGCGACCGTCCGCCCCCAGTCGGTCGGCCCGTGCGATCGCGGTGGCGTGGGCCTCCTGGTCGAAGGTGATCGTGTTGCGGGGATCGTCGACCAGCGACGCGTGGTCGGCGAGCCGGTAGGGGACATCGGCGTGGGAGAAGATCGGGCGGTCGAGCCAGGTCGCGAGATGGTCCGGATCAAGCCTGTTCGAGAGTTCGAGCAACCGGGTGAGGTAGCCGATCTGATGATCGCCCCAGTAGCCGATGTTGCTCCACGGATTGTCGGGTTCGGGAGCCTCCCAGTCGATCCCCTCGCGGGTGATCCGGTACGGGTTGAAGCCGTCGGGGGTCGAGGCGTTGACGAACTTCGCGATCACGTGGTCGATCCAGCCCGGATTCGAGAACGTGAGCGCCTCCCAGTTCTGGAAGATGTCGCGCCAGTTGCCTTCGTAGGTCAGTCGTCTCGAGCCGTCCGCGTGCTTGACCCGGATGTTGAAGGCGTTCCATGGTCGACTCGGATCGCCATGCCGCCGACCGAACCAGACCGGGAGATACTCCCAGGCGATCCGTTCGAGCGAGGGATCGTCGAACGCCGCCGCCTCCTCGACCAGGGTGCGGCGGTCGATCACCGCATCGGCGGCGCGGGCATCGAGCCACGCCCGGTGCCGAAGGGCGACATCCGCGTTGCGGTGGCGGCAGAAGTCCGCCCAGTCCCCCCAGGGAAGGTCGACGCCGTCGGTGAACACGCCGCCCCGCATGTCGTTGAACAGGGTGTTGGTGCGATGATGGGCGTCGAGGATCGGATCGCCCGTCCGTTGAATGCCGTCGGTGTCGACCAGGATCGCATCGATCGCCCGGGTCGAGTCGGCGATCTCGCGGGTGAGCGATGCGGCCAGATCCTCGTCTCCGGTCAGCCGGCGGCGAATGCCCGCGACCTCCGCCTGCGTCCGGTGGACGTCCGCGACCACCGACCAGGTCGAGGTCTCGTTCGTCCCGAGCACCAGGCGGGCGTGCACCAGGTAGGCGGCGGCGCGTCCGCGGAGGATCGAGGTCGCTTCGACCGTCTCGCCGCGGATGAAGGCGTCGATCGAATCGGAATCGAGCGAGACTGTCGCGTCCGGGAGTCCGGTCGACCAGACCGTGGTCGACCGCAGTGATTCGGCGGGTTCGGCCCGGTCGACCAACGCCGATTCCATGGTGACGGTGGCCAGGTCGGATCCGTCCAGGAGTTCGGCCCGGGTGTAGGCGTTGACCAGGCAGCTCATGGACTGCATCACCCCGAGCTCGGCCCCGCCCGCGACGAGTTCCCGCAGGCCGTCGAGGATCTCGACGTCGAGTTCCCGTGGCCCTGTTCCATCCCGCTCGACGGTCACGGTTCGGACGAATCCGGAAGCGTCGCTGAAGGACCACCACGCGCGGACCGTGAGTCCGAGGGTCGGATTGCGTTCCTCGAACACGATCCGATCGCCCGACACCGACCGGGCGAGGTCACGGGTGACGCCCGGCGTCGGTCGAGTTGTGAAGGGCTCCCAGACCAGGTCGCCGACGCGGATGCCGGTCCACGGACCCGAGAAGGCGTGGACCCGATGGAGAAGGTCGTCGGTACGGTAGGGAAAGAGGCAGTGGCCGCTGTCGACGCGACCCGCGCTCAGGCCGCCGTTCGAGGAGACGTAGAGCCAGTGTTCGGACGGGCTGACGACGGTGACGAGGAAGGGGGGCATACGGTCGACGTTCGGAACGCGGTAGCACGCGATGCCGTCGATCTCGCAGAGGCCTTCACGGTGGTCTGTTTCGGAGCGCATCTTCGAGGTCCGGGGGCGGGTCGGGGAAGTTCCGGAGTGTATCAGCGGCCTCCCGCGAATCGATGCGCCTTCCTTTCCCGGAGCTTCGCCTCCTCGATTCGCTCCGGTCAGGGAACGAGCCGGACGCGGGCACCGTCGACGGAGGCCGAACTCATGATCGCGTCGACGATCCGCTGGGTCTCGTGGGATCGCTGGCCCCAGATCGGCTCCAGTGGACGGGCGCCTCGGGCGAGGTCGGAGAATCGTCGGATCATCTCCACCTCCTGCACGCAGTCCTCGATGGAGATTCGCTCGAGCCTTCGTTCGTGGACCAGGTCCTGTTCGGTGAGCTGGGACTCGGTCTCGAGCTGGATCACGGCTTCGGTCGGACTTCCGATCACGAAGTCGTCCATCCTCATCGATCCTTCGGGCCCGCAGATCTCCACCCATTGCGCGAGCGGATGCACGAAGGAGCACTGGATGAACGCATGCCGCACGCCGTCGCGGCCCGGGAAGTCCAGTTCGGCGGAGGAGTGGATCGGGATCGCGCCGTGCATTCGATGGTGACGGGCCCGCACCGAATCCGGCATCGCGCCCATGACCTCGAGCGCGATCCGAATGCAGTACCAGCCGAGATCGCCCACGCAGCCCAGCGGCTCCGTGTCCACGTCGCCGCGAATGTTGTTCTCGAAGAACGCCGCATCGCCCCGGAAACTGAATCGACTGGTCACGAGGTCCGGTTCCGGACCGAGGCGGTCCAGCGTCGATTCCACGCGTCGCATGCGCTCGTGGTGCATGAACATGAGGCCGTCCATGAACTGGACGCCCGCGTCGCGGCACGTTTCGATCATCACCTCCACGTCCGACGCGTTGGCGGCGACGGGCTTCTCGCACAGGACGTGCTTGCCGGCCTCCGCGGCTCGGATCGTCCACTCCCGGTGAAGGGTGGTCGGGAGTGGGATGTAGACCGCGTCGACCTCCGGATCCTCGAGCAGCGCCTCGTAGCCGTCGTGGGCGCGGTCGAGTCCGTGTTCCGCCCGGAACGCTTCCGCCTTCGATCGGGACCGGCTTGCGATCGCGAACGGCGTGGCGTTGTCCGCGAGGTGCATCGCGCGGACGTTCTTCCGTGCGATGGAGGCGGCGCCGAGAATCCCCCAGCGACAGGATGAGGCGACGTCGGTCATGCGTCGGACTCCCGGTGAGGATCGAAATCCGGACGGGGCGGACGATCCGCCCCTCGGTCCCGCCGCAGCGTATCGAATCAGATCGATCTCGAGCAGTCCTCGATCAATCGATGTTCATTCGACGGCCACGATCCGCATTCGGTCGATTTCGACGACCCGACTCGCATCGTCCGCGTCGGACGTCTTCGGCGGGACTTCGACCAGCGTCGCGTCCAGGCGCATCGGCCGTCGCAGATCGACCTGAAGCCGGCCGCGTCCGTCCCCCTCGAGCCGATCGTCACCACGGCCGGCGTCGAGGGCCCTGCGGGTGTATTCGACGGAGAGCACGGCCGTCTCGGCGACACCCGTGGCCGACACCGCGGCTTCGTCGACCCCGTCGAGGGTCCACGTCATCACCGTCTCGATCGTGCGGCGCTGGACGAGCGTGGTCCATCGGGCGGTCCAACTGGCGCCGACGCCCACTGGTCGATCCGGCAGCAGGGGTTACGCGAGTCGCATCACAGACAGCAACCGTTCGACCTCGTAGTTCACGCGCGGGTTGGCCTGCTCGAGCTGGATGAGGCCGGAACCGGGAACGATGCCGGCGGTCGTGAACCGCTGCGCGATCGACGCGCCCGCGGTGCGGGACGCGGCGTCATCCTGGATCCGGGCGAGTTGTCGACTGCGTTCGAGATTGGCCACGAAACGCGGCCGGTCGGTGGTTTGGTCCGTCGGGGCGGCGTCGGGCGGGACGCCGGCGGTCGATCCGTCATCGTCCTTCGACTCCCTGGAGACATCCGCATCCGTCACGGTCGATGCGTCGGAGATCGGCTCGCGGCTCGGTTCGGGTTCGACGCCGTGCAGACGAACGGCACCGTTCAGCACCCGCCACTGCGCCACGGGCGCTCCTCCACCAGTGACCGTGCGCAGCGATCCCTGCACGGTCCAGAGATATTCGAGGGGAGGCCGCTTCGTCGTGGTCATGGCCGCTTCCGGCGTGTCCGCCAGAAGTCGGCCGTTCTGCAGGCTGGAGAGCACGTTGCGGGAGCTGACCATGATCGTGCTGATCGAGGGTTCCGCGGGACGCCAGCGAAGCAGGACGAGCGTTCCCTCGCCCGGTTCGGTGATCTCGATCATCGGGACCCGCGTCCGATCCTCCGGAGCCGCCTGGCCCGCGGCCGTGGCGGTGATCGGGACCAGCGAGCACAGGAGGCCTGCGTGGACCGTGAATCGACGAAGTACGGATCTGATCATGCAGGGAGGATGAACGATTCGCGGTGGCGGCACAAGGGAGCAAGGCTCGATTCCCTCGAATCCTCTCGCCGCAGGGGATGACGTCAGAACGGCGGTTCGGAGCGGAACGTGGCCGGAGATCCGTCGGCGGGATGGACGATCGACAACCTCGAGGCGTGGAGACAGAGCCGGTTCGTCGCGGTGCGCAGTGGATCCGGTGCGTAGAGGTCGTCACCGAGAATCGGATGCCCGATCGACTTGAGATGAAGCCGAAGCTGGTGACTGCGTCCGGTCCGGGGCTCGAGCTCCAAGCGAGTGACGGCGGCTCGCGGATCCGCATCCGTGGAGGCGAGTCGTTCGTCGAGATCGCCCAGCACGCCGCGGCTGGTCACCCGCCATCGAGTGAGGCTCGGCTTTCCATGCTCGAAGTCGACGATCTGCCGAGGCGGATCGTCGAGGTCCTTGCGAATCGGAAGATCGATCGTGCCCGTGTCCTCGGTCGGAAGGCCGCCCACCATCGCGTGATAGGTCTTCTCCGTCTCCCGGTCCTGAAACTGCCGACTGAGCTCGCGGTGGCATTCGGCATCGAGCGCCATCACGATCACGCCGCTCGTGTCCCGATCGAGGCGATGGACGATCCTCGCCTCCGGATGCACCGACTTGACGCGACTCGCCAGGCAATCCGCCTTTTCGGGCCCGATTCCCGGGACCGAGAGCAGGCCCGTCGGCTTGTCGAGCACGATCATCCGTTCGTCGAGGTGGATCACGGTCGGCAGCACGGGAATCACCGGTTTGAGAGGGAAGAGGGGCGATCAGGGGAATCAGCGGCAGGGGACCGATAGACTACGGACTTCGATTCAAGCCCGCGTGATCGTGCTGCGATCACCCGGATCCATCCGACCATCGGCCGCTCCGGAGCCTTCAGCGTCATGACGTCACATGCCCTCGCTTTTCCGACCGCAGCGTCGGGCCTTCTCCTCGCCGCGTCGATCGTGCAGGCCGCGCCACCGTCGCCGGGAACGTCGACCGACTGGAGCGTCGACGAGGCATCGATTCTCGTCGATCCCGTCCAGCTCACCTTCAACGACCGGTTCGTCAAGGCGGGCGAGTCCTACTTCTCGCCCGACGGGAAGCGTGTGATCTTCCAGGCGGTGGAGCAGACGTCCGGAACGCCACCCGAGGACTTCTACGCGATGTTCGTGGCGGACATCGTCCGAGATGATTCCGGAAGGACACGGTCGCTCGAGAACATCCGCAGGATCTCGCCGGAAGGATCGGCGAACACCTGCGGCTGGTTTCATCCCGTGGATCCCGACATCGTGATCTTCGGCACCACCCTCGAGCCGCCCTCGGACGAGACGCCGCCGGGATACCAGCGGGGGAGTGGACGGTACCGATGGCAGTTCCCGCCCGAGATGCGGATCGTGGCCACCGATCTCAGCGTCAACGACGGCACCGTGGACACCCTTGATCAGCTGGTGGGCGACGGTACCAACTACGTCGCGGAGGGCAGCTTCTCCCCGGACGGGCGTCATCTGCTCTACACCTCGCTCGAAGCCGGTCAGGGCGACATCTTCGTGAAGGATCTCGCCACCGGAATCACCGTGCACCTCGTCGCGGCCCCGGGATACGACGGCGGCCCGTTCTTCTCCCCCGACGGACGGCGCATCGCGTATCGGAGCGACCGGCACGCCAACAACCTCCTGCAGGTCTTCGTCGCGGACCTCGACTTCGACGACTCCGGAACGATCGTCGGCATCGAGCGGGAGATCCAGGTCACCGACGACGGCCACGTGAACTGGTGCCCATTCTGGCATCCCGACGGACGGCACCTCGTCTTCGCGACCAGCGCGGTGGGACACCGGAACTACGAAGTGTTCCAGGTCGATGCCGCGGGCGATTCGACGGCTTCCCCGCCGTCGATGAAGTACGGCACCGGTCTTCGTCGCGTCACCTTCGGCCCCGGCGCCGACGTGCTGCCCGCGTTCGACGCCGACGGCACCGAGATGATCTGGACCAGCAAGCGAGGGCCCACCGACACGAGCCAGCTCTGGGTGGCGGGTTTCGCGGCGGATCTCGCCTCACCGAGTGCCGGGACTCCCGGTGGATCGGGTCGTCCCGAGCCGCGGAAGGAGACCGCGCAACCGTGATCGACTCGACGCCGTCTCCGATCGACGATCGCCGGTACCTGGTGCCGTTCAGATCCGCACTGCTTCCGCAGCTCTTCGCGGACGTGCTGGTGATCGGAAGCGGCGCCGCGGGACTCCGGGCCGCGACGGTGGCGGCGGAGGCCGGGCGTGACGTGGTGGTGCTGTCGAATCGCGAGGCGACACTGTCGTCCACCGCGTGGGCGCAGGGCGGGATCGCCGCGGCGATGGATGCCGCCGATCATCCGGAGGCGCATGCCCGCGACACGATCGAGGCCGGCGCGGGGCTCTGCGACGAACCTCGCGTTCGACTGCTCTGCGACGGTGCGCCGGACGAGATGGACCGACTCCTCGAGTGGGGAATGCGTTTCGACCGGGAATCCGACGGTGGACTCAGCCTCGGCCGCGAAGGCGGTCATCGCCACAATCGAATCCTGCACACCGACGGCGCGGCCACCGGGCAGGCGCTCTCCGCGTGTCTGCTCGCCAAGGCGAGGTCGTTCGAGAATCTCCGCATCTTCGAGTCCTGCACCGCGATCGATCTGCTCACCGCGGACGAAGCGCCCGGCGCGCCGGTGACCGGCGTGCTCACGCATCATCCACGACACGGGCTCCAGGTGATCTGGGCCGCGTCGGTGGTCCTGGCCGGCGGCGGGGCGGGGCGGCTCTTTCGAGAGACGACGAACCCCTCCACCGCGACCGGTGAAGCGATGGCGATGGCCTTCCGGGCCGGTGCCCTCGTCGCGGACGCCGAGTTCGTCCAGTTCCATCCGACCACGCTCTACGTGGCGGGCTCGGGTCGCGCGCTCATGAGTGAAGCGGTGCGCGGCGAAGGCGGCCGTCTGCTCGACCGGCGAGGGGTGCCGATCATGGACGGGGTGCATGAACTCGGCGATCTGGCCCCGCGTGACGTGGTCACCGCCCAGATCGCGAAGGTCCTCGCCGAGACCGGAGATCCGTGCGTCTATCTCGACGCGACGCGACTCGAAGGGGGGCTCGCCGCCCGATTCCCCACCCTGGCGGCATCGCTGGCGGAATTCGAGATCGATCCCGACACCACGCCGATCCCCGTTCATCCCGCGGCGCACTACACGATCGGCGGGGTCGCGACCGACGAGGACGGCGCGACCTCGGTCCCCGGGCTCTTCGCCTGCGGGGAAGTGACCGCGACCGGCGTCCACGGGGCGAATCGTCTCGCCAGCAACTCCCTGCTCGAGGGACTCGTGTTCGGAGCCCGCGCCGGTGCCGCCGCCGCCGCCACCGAGGATTCGGGACGTCGGCCGCGACTGGTGGCGGAGGCGCCGCAGGGCCGGGCCGGGGAACTCGATCTGGTCGACGTGCGGGCGAGCCTTCGAAGCGCGATGTGGCGGAACGTCGGCATCGAACGCGATGGTGGCAAACTCGGCGATGCGCTCGAGATGATCGACTTCTGGGGTCGGTACTGCCTCGACAAGACCTTCGACGATCCCGACGGCTGGCGGATGCAGGGAATGCTCGCGGCGGCCCGGTTGATCGTTCGTGGCGCGATGGTGCGTACGGAGTCGCGCGGCACCCATCGCCGCTCCGATCATCCCGGCCGAAACGCCGGCTTCGAGGTCCGTTTCGCGTGGCGACGGGGTCGGGTCGATCCCGAAGTGCTTCCGGTGGCGAGACTGGCCGCCGACGAATCGGACGTCAATCCCGTCGGCGATCGCGTGGTGGGCGGATGAGTCGTCGCCCGCACGTACCAGGTCGGGCATGGTTCGCGGCGGCGATCTTCGGATCGTCGATGGCCGGCTCGGGATGCGAGACCGTCGTCACCGAGTATCACAAGCGCCCGAGCTTCTACCGGATGGCCAGCGACAAGGAACTGGTCGACGAGTACGTCGACGCCCGCGGTCATCGGGTGGTGTTCGTCGAGGACGGCCCGTTGCCCGAGGAACAGCGCCGGATCGACGAAGCCGCCCTCGCCCGCGAGGAGGCCAAGCGCCTCGAACGGGCTCGCATCAGGTCGGAGGCCATCCGGGCGGGCAAGCCGATTCCCCCCGAGGGTCTCGAGCCGGAGGAGCCTCAGGCCTTCATGGCGAGAGAGGTGCTCGACGACGGTTCCGTGGTGATGCGGGCGCTGCTCCCCGATCACGTGCTGGCCAACACCATGACGTCGCTTCGAAACCAGGAGTACGTCCAGCTCTGGGAGCAGGTGGTCGCGGAGTCGACCAAGCGGCAGTACGCGGCCGAGGGCATGGGCGTCGAGGACTTCGTGCGGTACTGCACCAAGAACCGATCCGAACTCATGATGACCTTGAACCGGATGAGCTTCGGTTACTACGGCGGTTCGGACGTGGTGCTGGATCGACTTCCGGATCTCTCGGTCCGGATGCGGTTCTCGAACAAGATCGCGTCGCAGTTCAAGTTCCGCGAGATCTACGTGGTGCAGGAGCGGGACGGCCTGAAGCTCGCCGGCATCAGATGACGCTCGATTGAACGCGTGTCGCGTGGCGTCGCCGCCGGTCTCACGGGGCCGTCGATCCGAACGCCGGCGCGGTCAGGTGCCGAAGGCCTGACTCCAGATGGCGATACAGCCCGACGAAGACGCGGGATGCCAGCGTTCGGCCGTTCCTGCGTTCCGCCCGATCGACGGCGGGAGGACGGTCGAACCTGACGGAGAACTCGGGTGAGGAGCCGGTCGCGTCGGGCCGGCCCATGCGGACGACCCCGGGCCACTGGAATCCGGTCACGGCCGCGGGCTCCCGGACGGATTCGCGGGGCTGCAGATCGATGTCCGCCGAAGCGGGCTCGGTGATCCGGAAGGTTCGACCGTCGATCGTCTCTCGACTCGGGGCCGGCTCATCCAACGCCGCGATCGCGATTCTCGCGGCGGGGGTCGTCGCCAGGAATGCCACCGCGAGGACGATCGCACCAATGACCGCCGAGGACCTCGAGGCCCAGGTCGGAATGCGGGATTCCGCATCGCCTGATCTGATGGTGTCGTTCGTGGTCATGGTGGTCGGTCCCTGAGAGCAAGTCGTTTCGTGGCAGTCTCTTTCTCCGATTCGCCGGAATCCGGTTTCTTCAATTCGCGGCCGGAAACGGGAATGGGGTGAACACCCACCCGAAGGATCCGCCGGTTCCCCGGGTGGAACGCGACGCATCCACGTTCATTGCAGGCCGATCGCCGATCGGACGACGCGACCGCATGACGAAAAGGCGGAGCGTCCGAGTGGACGCTCCGCCGATGGCTTTCTGAATGTCGATCCCCGGGTCAGGCCGAGGCGGCGTTCGCGGGATCGGGCTCCGGTTCCGGCGAATCGTCGTCACCGCCGCCATCCTCGTCGCCGCCGCTTCGGGTCGCTTCGAAGGAGAGGTGATCCTGTTCCTCCTTGCGGGTGACCTTGATCGAATCCCCTTCGAGGAACTCACCGGAGAGGAGGTTCTCCGCGAGCGGATCCTCGATGTAGGTCGAGAGGGCCCGGCGAAGCGGACGTGCACCGAAGTCGGGGTTGTATCCCTTGTCGATGAGGAAGTCCTTCGCCGCCGCGTCGAGGTCCAGGGTCATGTTCTTCGCGGCGAGCCGCTCCCGGACCTTGGAGAGTTCGAACTCGATGATCGAGGTGAGGTTCTCGCGATCGAGCGGACGGAAGACGATGACCTCGTCGAGGCGGTTGATGAACTCGGGGCGGAAGAACTTCTCGATCTCGCTCATCAGCGAGTTCCGCATCTTGTCGTAGTCCTGCACGTCGGTCCGCTTCGCGAAACCGAAGCTGGCCCCGCCCTTGATCAGGTCGGCGCCGATGTTCGACGTCATGATCAGGATCACGTTCTTGAAGTCGACGTGTCGACCGAAGGAGTCCGTGAGTCGCCCCTCCTCCATGATCTGGAGGAGCATGTTGAAGCAGTCCGGATGCGCCTTCTCGACTTCGTCGAGCAGCACCACCGCGTAGGGGCGGCGACGGATCCGTTCGGTGAGCTGGCCGCCCTCCTCGTATCCGACGTATCCCGGAGGGGCACCGATCAGTCGACTGACGTTGTGCTTCTCCATGTACTCCGACATGTCGAGGTAGATGAGCGCGTCGGCGTCCCCGAACAGGAACTCCGCGAGCGCCTTCGCGAGCAGCGTCTTGCCCACGCCGGACGGGCCGACGAAGATGAACGATCCCATCGGACGTCGCGGATCCTTGAGACCCGAGCGGGCCTTCCGGATCGCCTTCGCGACGGCCCTGACCGCGTCGTCCTGGCTGACCACGGTCTTGTGGAGCTCGTCCTCGAGGGCGAGAAGCCGTTCGGACTCCTCCTTCTCGAGCCGGGTGAGCGGGACGCCGGTCATCTTGGAGACGACCTCCGCGATCACCTCTTCGTCGACGGTGCCGATCGTCTCGTTCATCTGCTCGCGCCACTCCTGCTGGATCCGCTCCTTCTCCTTGCGGAGCTT
>JAACEA010000472.1 GCA_009936695.1 Planctomycetia bacterium | reverse complement strand
GTCTTCCCGGATCCCATCAGGCACATCTCCTTGCAGACGAGCCAATCCGCTTCGATGCCGATCTTGATCGTCTTCGCCTCGATCTCGGGCGGTGCGGTGATCGGTACGAAGAGCATGGCCTCGTCGTCGTACCCGGAGGTCGTCGCCCATGCGGTCGCGTGGATCACCGGCCGCGGCCAGAGGAGCTCGCCGGCCTTGAAGCCTTTCGGAAGGTCGAGTTTGACGTGCGGCTGCGAGCCACTTTCCCCTGGATTCTGCCAGTAGATGTGCCACTTCGGTGCGATGCGGAATCGGACGCCGAGGAGTTCGGTCCGGCCCGGAACGACCTTCGCCGCCGGGAAGGCCGCGTCGATCTGGACGAGCCGGTTCCCATCGGCGGCGGCGTCGACCCCGAACTGGGCGAGCGCATTCGCCCCGATCATCAAGGGGAGCACGAGAGCGAGAAGCTCGAACGACTTTGGACGACGCATCGGTGATTCCAGGAGGACGGGGCTCGGAGGCGGCGGATCCGCACGTCGCGAACCTGCCACGTCAGGTTATCCCGTATTCTGCCCACGGCACGCGTTCGACACCAATTCGGAACCCCCCCATGCACTCTTCCCTCCCCCTCCCCGTGATTCTCGCCTCCCTTCTCGCCATCGCCGGCGTGGGCGGCTGCAGCCAGAAGACCAGCGACCGGGACCTGCAGCCCGTGACGCCGGCCGAGGCGGTGAGCCTCGCCTCCAAGAGCGGCGGTGGGCTCTTCACTTCGAACGCCGGGGCGGCCTGGGTCGATCCTCGATCACCCGCCCGCTTCGAGACCGCGCACATCCCGTCCGCGATCAACATCTACTTCGGAAGTGGTGATTTCGAAAACGATGCGATGGTCGCGCTTCGGGATCGAAGTCCGGTGATCGTGTACGGCACCGACTATCAGGACATCCTCGCGGACGCCGCCAGCAAGCGCTTGATCGAGCTGGGCGTCAAGAACGTCTACACCCTTCGCGGCGGCCTCCTCCAGTGGGCGAAGGACGGCAACGAGGTCGACGGCACGGACCCGGACTCCGCCACCGACTGAACCCGACCGGAACATGTCGACCGGAACGAGAGACCGGCCTCGAATCGCGATGTGGATCGCGGTTCGAGGCCGGCTCGTCGAACGTGGTCGAGATCCGATCAGGCCAGCGCGGCGGCGCCGGAGACGATTTCGGTGAGTTCCGTGGTGATCTTCGCCTGTCGGGCGCGGTTGTAGTCCCGCTTCAGCGTGCGGCCCAGTCCGGCTGCATTGTCGGTCGCCGCCTTCATGGCGATCATCCGCATGATCTGCTCGCTCACCACCGCGTCGTTGAACGACTGGAAGAGCGAGGTCCGGACGGCCCGGGGGAGCAGGTCGTTGAGGAGCGACGCCTCGTCGGGCGTGAACTCGTACATCGACGACTTCTCGCCCGCATCGTCACCCGTCGGCGCCTCGAGCGGAAGCAGCTGCTGGATCTCGGGGATCTGACGCGAGTTGCTCTCGAATCGCATGTAGGCGACGTGGACCGCGTCGACCTCGCCCGCCACGAAGAGATCCATGTAGCGGTCCGCGATCGCCGCGACCTCGTCGAAGTCCGGCTTGTCGCCGATGGCGTGCGCCTCCGCGACGGGGACGTTGGCGAACTTGAAGAAGTTCGAGGCCTTCTTGCCGCTGGTCTCGATCGAAACCTCGGTGCCCGACTTCACCTTGTCGCGTTGGAAGCGAAGCGACTTTCGAAGCACGTTCGAATTGAACGCCCCGCAGAAGCCCCGATCGGAACCGATGACGAGCATCAGCTCCCGGCCGGAAGCCGCACGGTCGCCGCCCACCAGCGGGTGGTCGAGTTCGGAAGGATCGCTGCAGACCGCCGCCACCAGCTCACGGATCTTCTCCGTGTACGGCTGGGTGGCCTTGGTGCGCTGTACCGCCGCGGTGAACTTGGCGGTGGCGATCATCTGCATGGTCTTGGTGATCCGTTGGATCGTGCCGACCGCGACCATGCGCTGCTTGATTTCGCGGATTTGTGCCATAGGAGGTTCGAAAGTCTACAGAACGGGGCCGCCGCCCGCCACGTGCCCCCCCGCCGGATCAGCCCAGTTGAACGCCATCCCAGGCCAGGTTCATCCCGGCGGGAAGGCCGGGGGCGACCTCCGCATGGCGGATCTCGTGCGACATGTGGATGAACCAGGTCGATCGGGCCCCGATCCGGCCCGCGGTCTCGATCGCCTGATCGACCGTGAAATGGGTCGGATGGGCCTTCGGACGCAGCATGTCGAGCACCAGGGTCCGAAGTCCCTCGAGCCGGGGCCAGGTCTCGGGCGGGATCCCCGAGACGTCGGTGCAGTAGGCGAGCGGGAACGGGCCCGGCTGATCCGCGGCGATCCCCCCGTCGGCGTCGAGCGCCTCGATCCGGAATCCGAGGATCGGGAGCCGACCGTGCAGCAACCGCAGCGGCTCGAAACGAAGCCCGAACCGATCGACCGGCCTGCCCGGCTCGATCTCGTGCACGGTGAGGCTCGCGACGAACGAGGGATTGACGTTGTCGAAGGGTCTGAAGACGTGCTGGAACGTCCGTTCGATCGCCACGATGGTCGGCTGGTCCGCGAGGATCTCGATCGGTGATCGCTGGACCGCGTTGTAGCGGCGGACGTCGTCGAGCCCGAAGGTGTGGTCGACGTGATGGTGCGTGAAGAAGATCGAGTCGCACCGATTCAGCCCCAGCCGCAGGGCATGCTCCCGGTGGTCGGGCGGACAATCGAGCAGGATCATCCGCGGGTCGCCGGCAGGATCCCGGAATCGGATCGCGGCACCGCATCGGGTTCTCCGATCGCGAAAGTCCTCACTCGAACAGACGCTGCAGTCGCATCCGATGATCGGAATGCCGCTCGAGGTCCCGGTTCCGCACAGCGTGAACTCGACGTCCTCGATCATGAGGACACCTCGGCGTCGACGGTCGACTCCGACGCCTGTTGGAGCCGGTTCCGGAGATCCGCGACCACCGCGGCGGGATCCTCCGCATCGCAGGCCGCTTCGCAGATCGCGACCGCGGTTCCGCCCGCCGCGACGACCTCGTCGATGTTGTCGAGCCCGATGCCGCCGATCGCCAGCTGTGGCCACCCCGGGAACGTCGCGGACATCGCCCGGACGAGGGCCGGCCCGCCCGCCACGACATCGGGCTTCGTGGTGCTCGCCGCGAATCGGCCGATGCCGCAATAGTCGCATCCCGCCTCGTGGTTCCGTCGCGCCTCGTCGAGATCGTGCGCGCTGCCACCGACGAGGGCGAGCCCGCCGACGACCCGTCGCGCCGCCTCGACCGGAAGATCGTCCTGACCCAGATGGACACCGTCAGCGGACGCGGCCACCGCGACGTCCGCCCGATCGTTGACCACCACCGGAATCCCGGCGGGACGGGCGATCTCGATCACGCCGCGGACACGTTCGACCAACCGGACCGGATCGAGGTCCTTCTCTCGGACCTGGATGGCATCCGCGCCGCCGGCGATCACCGCCTCGAGGACTTCCGCCCACGGTCGCCGACAGGCCGATTCGGTGAGCAGCACCTGCACCCGCCAGCCCGTGGGACGTCCCCGCGACAGTGCGACGATCACCTCGGACGCGAGGTCGTAGGCCGCGTATCGGGCCGATTGGATCGCGGTCGCGATCCGGCCACCGGCATCGAGGACCTTCGCGGCCTCCTCCAGGGATCGACATCCTTCGGCGACCCGACCACCCGCCGCCTCCGCGACCGCGACCAGCCCCGGCCGGGCCAGTTCGCCGGCCGTTGAATTCGTGGTTCCGACATCACCCGCGGTGTCCCGGGCCATCGAGGTCGGGCCGAGCAATCGATCGGCGGCGGCGGTGACTTCGTGCCGGATCCCCTTGAGGTCGCGGGCGGTCTCCGGCGCATCCATGACGAATCGCGCCAGATCCTCGAGGGTCCGGAGTCCTTCACGAACGCGGTTGGCATTCGCGTCCACCAGTCGTTCGAGCCCGTCGTGTCGCATCCGGACAAGCCTAGCAGGCGAACCGTCCCGCCTCGACCCGGCGGGCGTCTACACTGTCATCCCCCCACGGGTGCCGGACCGCCGCCGCCCGACGATTCACGCCGAACCCACCGGAACCACCACCATGGCCTTCACCCT
>JAACEA010000471.1 GCA_009936695.1 Planctomycetia bacterium | reverse complement strand
TTCGCGAGTCGCGTCCGCGAGATCGGAACGCTGCAGACCCTCGGCTACACCCGTCCGGCGATCGTCCGAAGTCTCGTCCTCGAATCGGTCCTCACCGCCTCGATCGGGGGGCTGGTCGCCGCCGCCATCGGGATGCTGGTCCTCGACCAGGCCACCATTCGCTTCTCCATGGGGATCTTCGGGCTCTCGATCGGTCCCGGCGTCCTCGTCCTGAGCCTGCTCGCAGGCCTGCTTCTCGGCGTCTTCGGCGCCCTCGTGCCGGCGATCCGCTGCCTTCGACTTCCGGTCCCGGAAGCGCTTCGCGCCGCCTGAATCCCCTACTCTTCTCTCGACCTCGTTTCTCGGAGACCCAGAACCATGAACCTCAAGACGATCACCCTCGCCGCCTGCACCGTCACCGCATTGCTGTTCGCCGGATGCGAACCCGCCAGCCCCGAACCCGCGACCCCCGTCGCGGCCGCGATCGCCGCCGCGTACTTCACGAAGAACCGTCCGGCGGAAGTGCCCGACCTGATCAAGGTCAAGCCGACCGCGAAGGTCGGCGACCAGGTCTCCTTCCTCGCCCGAATCGGTGGCCGGTCCGAACCCTTCGTCGACGGCATGGCGATGTTCACGGTGGCTGATCCCTCCCTGCTCTCCTGCGAGGTGATGGGCGAAGAGGATCACTGCCCGATCCCCTGGGACTACTGCTGCGAGGAAGTGAACGCGCTCACCGCAGGCCTCGCGACCATTCGCTTCATCGGCGAATCCGGTGACCCGATCGCGGCCAACGCGGAAGGCGCGGGCGGCCTCGCCCCGCTGCGTTTCGTGGTGGTGGAAGGCACGGTCGGCGATCGAAACGACGATGGCCTCTTCGTCGTCGATGCCGACCGCATCTGGGTGGGCGGTCGCCCGGAACGCGGTTCCCTCCGGCTCGGCTCCCTCGCCGGCGAGGAGAATGCCAACATCGTGCATGACCATCACGACCACCATGACCACGATCATGACGGAGACGGCATTCCCGATCACTGATCGTCATTCCGCGACGACACGGGCCGTCATATCATTCCCCGCATGAGCCTCCAAGCATGAGCCGCTTCCTCGGGATCGACGTCGGGACCAGCGGAACCAAGGCGATCGTCCTCGACGACGCCGGAGAGGTCCTGGGAACCGGATCCGGACGACACGAGCCCGACGCTCCTCGGCCGGGCTGGTCCGAGCAGGATCCCGAGGCGTGGTGGCCGAGTTCCCTCGCCGCGATCCGCGACGCCTGTCGCGATGCGGGAATCGACGCCGCATCCATCGACGCGGTGGGCGTGACGGGGCAGATGCACGGTCTGGTGGCGCTCGATGCCGAGGGCGTGCCGGTGCGACCGGCCATCCTCTGGAACGACGGGCGAAGCCAGCCCCAGTGTCGCGCGGTCGAGGAACGGCTCGGGATCGAGCATCTCGTGGCGGCGTGCGGCAATCGCATGCTCCCCGGCTTCACGGCGCCGAAACTGCTCTGGATGCGGGAGCACGAGCCCGACGCCTACGCACGCATCGAGACCGTCCTGCTTCCCAAGGACTGGATTCGCCACCGGCTCTCGGGCGAGATGGTGACGGACGTCTCCGACGCCTCGGGCACCGCCGTCTTCGATTGCGCCCGCAGGACATGGGCGGACGATCTGCTGACCGAACTCGATCTCCCTCGATCCTGGTGGCCTCATGCGGCGGAGGGGCCCGAAGTCGTGGCGGCGATCTCCGATGTCGCCGCGGCCGAGACCGGCCTGCGTCCGAGCATTCCGATCGTCGCCGGCGCCGGGGATCAGGCGGCCTCCGCGATCGGGACCGGACTCGTATCCGAGGGACGCGTCGGCACCACGCTCGGCACCAGCGGCGTGGTCTTCGCACCGACCGATTCGTGGCGATCCACGCCCGACGGGCGCCTGCACGCCTTCTGTCATGCGGTGCCCGGACGATGGCATCTGATGGGGGTCATGCTCTCCGGGGCCGGAAGCCTCGATTGGTTCCGGAACGCCATCGTGCCCGACCTCGACGAAGCCGCGGGTGACGATGCCTTCCCGCGAATCGAGGCGATGGCGAACGAGGTCCCGGCCGGCGCCGACGGCCTGCTCTTCCTGCCCTATCTCTCGGGAGAGCGCACTCCGTGGCCCGATGCGGATGCCCGTGGCGCGTTCATCGGCCTCGATCTCCGACACGATCGACGACACCTCGCTCGAGCCGTGTTCGAAGGCGTGACCCACGGGCTCGCCCAGTGTCTCGAGCTCATCCGATCCACCGGGGTGAGCCCCCGATCCGTCACCCTTTCAGGCGGCGGCGCGAAGAGCGGACTCTGGAGGCGGACTTGCGCCGACCTCTTCGGTGTTCCCGTCACCACCACGAGCACCACGGAGGCCACCGCCTGCGGAGCGGCGATCCTCGCCGCGGTCGGCGCCGGCGCGTTCGCAAGCGTGGAGGAGGCCTGTGATTCGGTCTCAAGCGAACGAGATCGAATCGAACCGGGCCCCGACCGCGAAGTCCTTGCGGCGCGGCACGAGATCTTCGCCCGGCTCTACCCCGCGCTTCAGCCCGAGTTTCCCGCCATCGCCGGCAACGGCTGACATCGACCGAGGAGGATCCGCCCGATGATCGAAATGCTCGCCATGACGGCCTCGATGCTGATCGTCGGCTGGTTCATCTGGAAGGTCGTGAACCAACGCGAGTCCGGAGACGAGGAGCTTCAGGCCAAGCTCGACGCCGACGATCGTCGTGCCGCGATCGGTCGCGGCGAGTCGCCGGAAGCCTTCGATCGCGAGCTGCAGCGTGACCGCGATCGATCCTGAGTCATCACTCGACCGCGCCGTGAACGGTGCGGCCTTCCGGATCAGGCGACCAGCCCGCGGCTGCGGATCCGGTTGATCGACGGCTGCAGATTCCGACCCGGGCACTGCGTCGCGGCCCCCGGCCACTCGCGGTGCGTGTAGATCCGCGACACGGGAACCCGATAGGCGACGGAGAGAGTCTTGAGGTGCATGGCGAGCCCCGAAAGCTGCGCCGTCGAGGGACGCTCGGTCTCGAAGTTGCCCAGCACGAGGACCCCGATGTTGCCCTCGTTGCGATTCTTGACGTGCGCGCCTTGCCAGGTCACGGGCCGACACGCCCAGACCCGGCCGGCCCGATCGATCGCGTAGTGGTAGCCGATGTCCGCCCACCCACGACTGTTGACATGCGCCCGTTGAATCAGGCGGAGCCGGTCCTCGGTGTCCCTGGTCCGGCTCGATGCGAGCGGCGTGGGAAGACCGTCGTGGTGGACGGTGATCGCTCGAATCGGAGTCATCCGATTCATGTCCGCGTAATCGGGCTTCACGCCGGTCCACGAGGCCCGCGCCGCCACGTGACGGAATCGCTGGTCCGCTCCCGCAGTGCTGGGCTTCACGATCTCCGTGGACGCGGAACGAGTGCTTCCCCGCCCGGGCGTGGGCCAGTCGGGTTGGACGCCGGTCGACCGGCTCGGCGTCGACGAGCAGGCACCGAGTCCCGCCGCGACCATGCCCCCGGCAAGGAGCGAGCGTGCGACCTCGCCCAGCATGCATCGCCGATCGACGTCAGCTTCGGTGGTGTTCGGGACGCCATCCGGACTTCGCTCGGCCATCAGCCACGCACCTTTCCATGATCCGCGTCGGATGGAGCACGAACGCTTCGGCGACCGCGAGAGTCTTCGAAACGACGGTCGAAGGGCCACGGTTCGTGCCATCCGAACGATCCGACACGTTTTGATCGACTGTCAGGGTCGACCCGCTTCAGTATAGGACCGCCTCCTGTCGTGGAATCCGCGGATCGGGCGGGTTGTGCCGGGTGGGCGATCCCCGTTCCCAACCGTCCTCCGGATCACCGGCCACCCACGACGATCGATCGTCGATCTCCACGCAGGCCGCGGATGAGTCGGCCTGAGCGACGCAGGCTGCAAGGGGGACGACACGTGCTGCTGAAGATGATCCGGGATCTCACCGTCGGAGAAACGCTCGCCCACCCGGTCCGCCGAAAGGGCCGACGAGGCATGCTGCTGGCCGCCGGAACGGTGCTCGACCTCGGCACCCTCGAACGGCTTGCGAGGATGGGCGTCCGACAGGCGTGGATCGAACGCGCCGGCAC
>JAACEA010000470.1 GCA_009936695.1 Planctomycetia bacterium | reverse complement strand
GGGTTAGGGTTGAGGTTAGGGGTTAGGGGTATGGGGGTTGGCGCATGGATGGATGCCGGATCATGGACGCAGGTGCGCGCACGGATGGACGCGCTATCTATTGGGGGTTGGCGCGTGGATGGATGCCGGATCATGGACGCAGGTGCGTGTACGGATGGACGCGTTTTCTTATGGGGGTTGGCGCGTAGATGGATGCCGGATAATGGACGCAGGTGTGCGCACGAATGGATACGCTTTTTTATGAGGGTTGAGCGTGGAGGGGTCCTCCTCCCACTGGCGGGCCCGTCGTTCGAATCGGTCACGAAGTTCCTCGAGGGTGATCCCCGCGAGCACGCCCAGCGCCGGGTCCGCGAGTTCGTCGTTCCCACGGCAGCGTCCACCGAGGACCTCTCGGGCGATCGTGGCGGTCGTGACCGCCGCCTGATCCAACGGGTGATGAATCGTCGCGGGCGCGGAGAAGGGATTCGAGGCGGCGCGTTCGAGGGCCTCGCGGGTCGCCGCTTCGCCGGCGGCGGTGATCGGCAGATCCTCGTCCCCGCGAAGTCGCTCCTCCGCGTCCCATTCGGTCTCGCCGCAGCGAATGATCCAGAGGAGCCTCGTACGTCCGCCTCGACGCATCAGGCCCGGTCGCCCCCGCGCAGCGTTGCGATGGTCGCCGCGTAGTCGTCTCCGCCGAAGATCGCGCTCGCGGCGACGAGCACGTCGCATCCCGCGTCGCGCACCGCCTCGGCGTTCGCCGGCGAGATCCCGCCGTCCATCTCGAGTCGCTGGTTCGACGTCTGCCGCGCGGCGATCGCCCGGGTCTTCTCCAGCACGTCGGGGATGAAGGACTGACCGCTGAAACCCGGATGAACGCTCATGACCAGGACGAGGTCGAACGCATCCGCCACGCCGTCGAGCGCCTCGAGCGGCGTCTCCGGATTAATGGCGATCCCCGCGGACATGCCGAGGGCGTGACAGCGGTCCCGGAACTCGAGGGGTGCATCGAGCACCTCGATGTGACCGGTGCAGTGGTTGGCCCCGGCGGCGGCGAACGGATCGAGGTACGCGAGCGGATCCGTGACCATCAGGTGGACGTCGATGAAGGCGTCGACCGCCCCGCGGACGCCGGCGCAGATCGCCGGTCCCATCGAGAGGTTCGGCACGAAGTGCCCGTCCATCACGTCCACGTGAAGCGTGTCCGCACCCGCCTCGAGGACCGCGACGCACTGCTCACCGAGCCGGGCGAAGTCCGCGGACAGGATCGACGCCGAGACCAGCGGCTCGTCGAGCGGGCGGGTGTGGGCGTCGAGGACGCCGGCCGAAGTGTCGATCATCGGGGATTCCGGTTCTGAGTTCGAAGACCACCGGCCCCGGAACGGGGCCGGCCGATCGGAATCGAATGCGGATGGGGATCAGCGACGACTCGCGTTGGGCCGAGCGGCCTGCCCGCGATAGATGTCGAGATCCCGCTTGTAGTCGGGCTTCATGTCCGGCGACGCGGTCATCCACGCGGTCATCTGCTCCCGGACCGCCCGATCCGGATCACCGGAATGGAACGCGACGAGGGCCGAGACCGCCAGCGCCTCGGGGTCCCGGGCACCGGCCTTCACGAGCATGCGATCCGCCGCCGCACGGGCGACCTCGAGGTTGCGAAGCGAGTCGTCGGGATCCGCCGCGGTCACCTCCGCGATCATCGCGAGGGCGCCCGCGTCGTCGCGGTACATCTCGACCATCTCACCCGCCCACTGGGACGCCCCGGCGGCATCCTTCTGGTCCGCGGCCATCATGCGGTACTTGTCGATCGCGACCTGCACGAAGATGCCGTTGTCGAGTTCGATGACCTCGTCCATGTGACCGTACGCGTCGCCGAAGTTCCTGACCTTCGCGGCCCGGTCGGCGGCGGCGAGCTTGGGCGCGGCCTTCTTCATCAACTTGGGGCTGTAGCGGCCCGCCACCACCTTGCCGAGGATGTCCTCGAACTTGGGATCCATCGGGTGACCGATGTACGCGATGGTGTTGTCGTTGGCCACGATGAACGCGGTGGGGATCCCGCTCTGCCCGGCGGCCTTCATGAAGTTCTGGTTGGTGCCACCGCTGTCGACGGCGACGGAGTAGCTCATCGAATCACCGCGACTCCGCACGAAACTCTTCACCTTGCCGATCGCCTTCTTCTCGTCGGTGACGCCGATGACCGAGAGCCCCTTGCCCTTGTACTTCTTGTAGAGATCGTTGATGTGGGGAATCGACGTCCGGCAGGGACCGCACCAGGTCGCCCAGAACTCCACGACGTAGGGCTTGCCCTCGCCGACGGTGGTCTCGCCCTGGATCCATTCCTCGACCTCGATGGCGGGCGCCTTGTCCCCGACCTTCAGGTCGGCGGCGATGCTGGAGGTCGCGAGAACGGCGACGGTGGCGGCGGCGGTGATCATTCGGTGAAACATGCTCGGTCGTCTCCTGGACGTTGATGAAGCGGATGGGAGTCCTTCGTCCCTCCAATCCGCTTCCGATGAAAAGCGGTGCCGAAGCGTCACAGGCCGCCCTCGATGGCTCGGTGGCCGGCACGGGGGCCGAAGCGACCCCTCGCCGTGGCGCCGCGCAACGGCGCTGAGGCGGCAGCCGACGCGGCGGCGATCGAGGGCGTGGCGGCGCTCCTGCGGAGCGCGCTGGCGGCGCTGGAAGAGGCGGAGGGTGCGGCACCGGCGCAGGGGAGTGCGGAGGCGTGCGCGGCGTTGGCGTACCGAGAGGGGCAGCGCTCGCTGCTCAAGGAGGCGCTGGCGGCGCTGGCAGCGTGTGGCGATGCCGATGGGGAGGAAGCGCGCGCGCAGAGGAAGCGGCGGTTTGTTTATCCGTAGCCCAGGCATACCATACGGCTGTAGCGTGTAGGCATAGCCGGATGAGTGCAGTGAGTTGTACTGACTGGAGGGTGTGCCCCGTAATAGGGTATGGTGGCCCGTTATTCCCTAAGCTTCTTTAGGCAGTTCTATTCCTGGCTAATGGAGCGGTCCCTCTCCGGCTCGGGCCCCGATCGCCCGGGGCCAGCAGGC
>JAACEA010000469.1 GCA_009936695.1 Planctomycetia bacterium | reverse complement strand
TGATGCCGTTCCACTCGATCGGGTTGTGGCTCGCGGTGACGTTGATGCCACCATCGCAGTCGAGTTCGCGGATCATGATGCCGACGGTGGGGGTGGTGCTCACGCCGAGGAGCGTGACCTCGCAGCCGACGCCCGCGAGGCCGGCGGCGGCGGCCGAGGCGAGGCACGATCCAGATCGTCGACCGTCGTGGCCGACCACCAGTCGCGGCGGACGATCACCGACCGTCTCCCGGAGCAGCGAGCCGAAGGCGCCGGCGTAGCGGGCGACGATCTCGGGCGTCATGGTGGCACCGACGATTCCGCGGGCACCGGAGATGGAGAGCATGAGGGGGGCGTCTGGCACGGTGGCTCCTGCGGTCGGGGGCGTCGAAGAGGGACGTCGCGAGGATCATCCCATCCGAGTCGATCGGGTGGAAGGTCCATTGTCCTATACTCGAACCATGTTCGAACTCGAAGTATCGCACCGATTTTCGGCCGCCCACGCGGTCACCGTGGGTGGGGTCCGGGAGGAGCTTCACGGCCACGACTGGAGGGTCACGGTCACGGTTCGCGGACCCCGTCTGGACGAAGAGGACCTTCTCGTCGATTTTCACGTGGTGGAGACGTCCCTTCAGGACGTCGTGGCGCCCTTTTCGGGCCGAACGATCAACGGGATTCCGCCGTTCGATCGGCTGCACCCGACCGCGGAACGGATCGCGGAGCATGTCGCGTCCCGGATGGCCCCGGCGATCCCCTCGGCGTGTGAAATCGCCTCCGTCGCGGTGGAAGAGGCTCCGGGATGCATCGCCAGGTGGTTTCCAGCGTCCAGCGGAGCGACCGAGGGCCTCGGCTAGAATGTGGCTTCGTCCCTGTCCGAAGTGATTCGGGCCATGATTCCCCAGCCCCTGGACCGAGTGAAGGCACGGTGAGCCCAGATGACCGAAACCGATCCCCAATCGACGGAGAAAGAGCTGTCGCGGATCGGAATCGAGGTGCCGGATCCCGGTGAGATCGGCCTCGACGATCCGGCGCGGTTCCTCAATCGGGACATCCAGTGGCTTGAATTCAACCGTCGAGTCCTCTTTCAGGCGATCGATCGACGGACGCCGCTTCTCGAACGAGTGCGTTTCCTCTCGATCACCTCCCGCAACCTCGATGAGTTCTTCATGAAGCGAATCGGGGGGCTGAAGCGACGCCGCGATCTCCGCCTCGGCGCACAACACCTCGAGACCCTTCCGCCCGAGCGACAGCTCGACGAGCTGCGGGGCGTGGTGGTCGACCTCATGCAGCTTCAGCGGCGATGCTTCCGGCACGATGTGCTTCCCACCCTCGCCGAGGCGGGCATCGAACTTCTCGGGTGGAACGATCTCACCGCCGAGGAGAAGCGGGACGCGGAGTCGTGGTACCGGGCGAACATCTTTCCGATCCTCACCCCGCTCGCGGTCGATCCCGGGCATCGATTTCCATTCATCTCGAATCTCAGCGTCTCGATCGGTGTGATGCTTCGCCGGGCGGGCGAGACGGAGGAGCTGTTCGCTCGCGTCAAGGTGCCCGAGGTTCCGCGTCGTCTCTACGACCTCGGTGACGGGAGACGCTTCATTCCGGTCCAGGAGCTCATCGAGCACAATCTCGACGATCTCTTTCCGGGCATGGAGATCCTCCGCATTCTTCCGTTCCGCGTGACGAGGAACGCCGACGTCGAGGAGGAGAGCGAGGACGCCGAGGATCTGCTCGAGCACATCCAGCAGCAGCTTCGAGAGCGACGCTTCGCAAGCGTGGTCCGGCTCGAGGTGGGCGAGAATCCCGACCCCCGCGTCCTGAAGCTCATCCTCGACGAGCTGGATCTCGACGAGTCGGACGTCTACGAGACCGATCGTCTCCTCGACTACGGGACGCTCGACGACATCGCCGATCTCGACGTTCCGGAAATGCGATTCCAGCCCTGGCGCCCCGCCGTTCCGCGCGGTCTCGAGGGGGATTCCTCGGATCTGCTCGCGGCGATCCGCAGTGGCGACATGGTGGTCCACATGCCCTACGAGTCCTTCGACGCCACCGTCGAACGGTTCGTCGAGCAGGCGGCGGCGGATCCGAGGGTCCTCTGCATCAAGCAGACCCTGTACCGGACGTCGGGCGACAGCCCGTTCATACCGTCGCTGATCAAGGCGGCGGAGAGCGGGAAGCAGGTCGCGGTGCTCGTCGAGCTGAGAGCCCGCTTCGACGAGGCTCGGAACATCCACTGGGCCGGGAAACTGGAGGACGCCGGCGTGCACGTCGCCTACGGCGTGGTCGGTCTCAAGACGCACACCAAGACGGTGCTCGTGGTGCGTCAGGAGGCGGGTGGAATCCGCTGCTACGCCTACATCGGCACGGGCAACTTCAACTCGAAGACCGCGGGCCTCTATGAGGACGTCGGGCTCTTCACGGCGGATCCCGCGATCACCGAGGATCTGGTCACCCTGTTCAACTACATGACGGGCCGCAGTCGGCAGCGGGAGTACAACAAGCTCCTCGTCGCGCCCACCACGATGAAGTCGAACTTCCTCGATTACATCGAACGCGAGATCCTGGTGAGCACCGCGGACCGTCCCGGTCGCATCATCTGCAAGATGAACCAGCTCGAGGACCGCGAGGTCTCCGACGCCCTCTACCGGGCGTCGCAGGCCGGCGTGCAGATCGACTGCATCGTGCGCGGCTTCTGCTGTCTCCGGGCGGGGGTGCCCGGACTGAGCGAGAACATCCGGATCCACTCGATCATCGGACGTTTCCTCGAGCACAGCCGGATCTTCTGGTTCTCCGGCGGTCGCGAGGATCCCCTCGACGGCGACTTCATCATCGGCAGCGCCGACTGGATGTACCGGAATCTCCACAATCGGGTGGAGGCGGCGGTGCCGGTGGAGAATCGAGGGCTCCGGGCCCGACTGTGGGAGATCCTGATGATCAACCTGGAGGACCACCGGCAATCGTGGCAGATGCGTTCCGACGGCACCTACGCCTTGCGGGATGCATCCCAGCTCGCCGAGGACGATTCCCGCATGGAGGGGACGCACGCGAGGCTGATGGGATTGACTCGGGAACGAACCGATTCGGACGGCTGAGGCGGTTCGTTCAGAACGCTTCGAGCCTCGGCATCGCGCTTCCCACCAGTCGAACCGGTCGAGCAAGATCACCTTCGATTTCGAGATCGATCATGTCGTCGGGCTCGACGGTGATGTCGATGGTGGCTCGGTAGAGACGCCGTCCCTGCTCGTAGTTGAGGGTGAACGGTGCCTGGACGACGCCCGCCTCGTCGGTGGTTCCGACCACGCCGTCGAGCATCTCCACGGGCGTGTTCCCCTCGACCGAATACAGCAGCGTCTCGTCGTTCCGGTTCCAGGTGATGGTCACGATCTCGCCGTTCTGGGTGCGGAACTCGATGAAGTCGCTCTGGATCGTCGCGACCCGTGGATCGGCGGGGAAGGGGCCGAAGTCCGTTCCGGTGCGGATCAGGGTGAGCATGCGATGCATGACGATGCGGCCGATCGACTGCGTCGAGACCTCTTCGGTGGTCGCCTGGTAGGCGCGGAAGCTCGCGTCGAGCGCCGCCAGGGTGGCGGTGAGCAGCGTCGCGGTGATCGCGAGCGCTATGAGGACCTCCACGAGATTGAACCCGCGGCGTCGAACGCGTTGACGTCGATCGATGGTGTTCACGAGATTCCCTCTCGATAGCTCGCCGCGATGGGCTCCGCGAGGATCGGCCAGAGGATTCCGTCGGGCAGGACGATGTCCTCGTCGTACTCGAGGAGGATCTCGCCGAAGCCGCTGAAGTCGGGGTCCAGCGGATCCGAGCCCTCGCCGTCTCCGTCGTCGGGTCCGAAGTAACCGATGGTCGTGTTGAAGGCGTCGGTCTGGCCGTCGTAGAACAGGGGACCTTCGCCCGCAACCGGGCGGAACGTCATCAGCAGGGTTCCCTTCACCGAGGCCGTTCCCCGGATGTCGAGGATCCCCGCGACGATCAGACCGCGCAGATCGACGCGGGGGGTCGCGTCGAGGTCGTCCGCGATCTCGTTGGTGAAGCTGCCCACGTCCACCGACCAGCCCGGCATCATGATC